>JBJYXA010000571.1:0-5290 GCA_046259705.1 Caldilineaceae bacterium | reverse complement strand
CGAAGGTGGCCGCACCGTTGGCGCCGGCGCCATCACCGAGATCCTGAAGTAAGCTGCCGATGAAATGAGGGAGTCGCATCAAGCACAAAGGGTGCGACTCCCTCTATTTCGGTCCTAATTGGTTTTTGAGGAGAGAGTAGAATGGCAAAGCAGCGAATTCGGATCAAACTGAAAGCATACGACCATCGAGTGTTGGATGCTTCCGTCCGGCAGATCGTGGATGCCGCAGAGCAAACAGGCGCCCAGGTTGTAGGCCCGGTGCCGTTGCCGACGCGCAAGGAAAAGTTCACCGTTATGCGGTCTACCTTTATTGACAAAGATAGCCGAGAGCAGTTTGAGATCCGCACGCACAAGCGTCTGATTGACGTTGTGGATCCCGGTAGCAAGACAATTGAGAACTTGACTAGATTAAACTTGCCGGCGGGCGTGGATATCGAAATCAAACTGTAACGAAACTATATAATCGATTGATCGGGGCGATGCGCTCCGGTCTGGGATGATGTGGTTTACATTTATGACTGCGTAGCCGTCAGTCCCGGGAGGTATGATGAAGGGCATCATTGGCAGAAAAGTCGGTATGACCCAGTTGTTCGACGACAGCGGGGCGGTCATTCCGGTCACCGTAATAGAAGCGGGTCCCTGTTATGTGACCCAGGTCAAAACGGTGGAAACGGACGGGTACAACGCCGTCCAGCTTGGTTTCGAGGAAGTAGCTGAACGAAAGCTAACCAAAGGCGAAAAAGGGCATCTAGCTAAGTCTGATGTCCCCACATTGCGCAGGTTGCGTGAGTTCCGTTCCAGCGAAGCATCCCAGCTCTCCCCGGGCGATGTAATCAAAGCCAATATCTTCGAAGATGGCGAACGCGTCGACGTCGTGGGCCAGGCCAAAGGTCGTGGCTTTGCCGGCGCAGTCAAACGCCACGGCTTTGGCGGTGGGCCCAAGACGCACGGCCAATCGGATCGTCATCGTGCGACTGGTTCCCGCGGTGCGGGCACCACGCCGGGACATACTTTTCCAGGTTCCAAGGCACCCGGCCAGATGGGTAATCAGCGCGTTACAGTACAGAATGTGACAATTGCGCTGGTGGACGCGGAGCGAAATCTGATCGCAGTCAAGGGCGCCGTTCCCGGCCCCAAGGGTGGTCTCGTTCTTGTGCGCGAGGCTGTAAAAAAGTAAGTTCGCACAAGTAAGTCACGGAAGGGGCCGCGCCAGGATAAAAGGGTTCGGCACAGTTTCCGAGACAATGTGCTAACAGCAAGGAGACAGGTACGATGTTGTTGCCTTTGATGGATATGGCCGGGAAACAGACTGGCGAAATCGAAGTAAGTGATGCGGTCTTCAATGGGCCGATTCGACAGGACTTAATGCACCAAGCGCTGATTCGCCAGTTGGCGAACGCCCGTGCAGGCACACACAAGACGAAGACACGCGGTGAGGTCCGCGGCGGGGGGCGCAAGCCCTGGCGCCAGAAGGGCACCGGCCGTGCGCGACAGGGTTCCATCCGTGCACCGCAATGGAAGGGCGGCGGTACCGTTTTCGGGCCAATGCCGCGCAGTTATGCCAAGGCGATGCCGAAGAAGATGCGCCGTGCCGCCTTGCGCAGCGCGCTATCGAGTAAGGCGCAAGCGGGCCAAATTGTCGTCGTTGATGACCTGGTGATGGATGAACCCAAAACCAAGCGAGCGCTGGAGTTCCTGGGCAATCTGGGGTTCGAAGAACGGAGCGTTCTGGTCATACTTGGTGAGTCCAACATGGCTGTGGAACGAAGTTTCTCAAATCTACCCAAAGTGAAGACACTGCACGGCGGATTTCTGAACATTCACGACCTGTTGAGCTATGACACGGTGTTGTTCTCGCGGGCCGCGATCGAGCCCGTGGTAAGCTGGCTGGATGTAGACGCTGCGGGATCCGAGAACATGGTTGCCGAAACAGTCGAAACCGAGACTGAGCCGGAGACTTCACTTGCCGGCGAGGCGGAGGAGTAGTCGTCATGCATGTATATGAAGTGTTGCGACGGCCCGTGGTCACCGAGAAGAGCGTGATCGCTGCCGACGAGGAAAATCAATACGCGTTCGAGGTGGACGCTCGCGCCAATAAGTTTCAGGTAAAAGAGGCTGTCGAGACCGCATTCGACGTCGATGTGGTGCGGGTAAATATGATGGTGATGCCCGCCAAGACGACTCGCCGAGGAAATAACGTCAGGATCCGCAAACCTAAGTGGAAGAAGGCGGTTGTGACTTTGGCGCCCGGCGACAGCATTCAGCTTTTTGAAGGCGTCTAGGAGGAGTTGAGCAAAGATGGCGATTAAGAATTACAAACCGACTTCGCCCGGCCGCCGGAATATGTCTGTAGCCTCCTTTGATGGGCTTACCAAGACAAAGCCGGAGCGTTCGCTGGTCGCGCCGCTGAACCAGAAGGGTGGTCGCAACAACAAAGGACGCCTGACGGTTCGTCATCGTGGCGGCGGTCATAAGCGCCGATATCGAGTCATAGATTTTCGACGTGACAAGTTCGACATCGTCGGGCGAGTTGCAACCATCGAATATGATCCGAATCGAAGTGCCCGCATCGCCCTAATCGTGTACGAGGATGGTGAGCGCCGCTATATTCTGGCGCCGGCGGGGGTCAGCGTGGGCGACACAGTGATGTCGGGACCGAATGCAGAAGTGCATCCTGGTAACGCGTTGCCGATTCGCGCGATTCCTCTGGGCACGATGATCCACAATATCGAGCTGTATCCGGGGCGCGGCGGGCAGCTCGTTCGCAGCGCCGGAAACGCGGCCCAACTTGTGGCAAAGGAAGGCGCTATGGCGCAGGTTCGCCTACCGAGTGGCGAAGTTCGCTACATCGATATGAATAGCCTGGCGACAATTGGACAGGTCTCCAACTCCGAACATGGCCAGGTGACGGTGGGCAAGGCAGGCCGCAACCGCTGGATCGGCAAACGCCCCACGGTGCGCGGTGTGGCAATGGACCCCTCGTCCCATCCCCACGGCGGTGGAGAAGGCCGTTCGCCCGTTGGCATGGCTAGCCCGAAGACTCCTTGGGGTCAGAAGGCAATGGGTAGGAAGACGCGCCGCAACAAGCGCACGTCACGCTTTATCGTTCGCCGCGGCGGCAAGTAGCGCTCGAAATCAGATCGAGGAAGGTAGGGAGCAAAGATGTCTCGGTCATTGAAGAAGGGACCATACGTAAGTCCGAAACTGCTCAAGAAGGTAGAGCAGTTGAATCGCAGTGGTGAGCGACGCGTGATCAAGACGTGGTCGCGAGCGTCGACGGTCTTTCCCCAGTTCGTGGGGCATACCATTGCGGTCCATGACGGCCGCCGCCATGTGCCTGTGTATATTACAGAGAACATGGTAGGCCATAAGTTGGGCGAGTTTGCGCCGACGCGTTTCTTCCGTGGTCATATCCGATCCGAGCGATCGACCCGTGCGCGGGCCTAGAGCATAGCGACCAATTCGAGCGCACAAGGAACGGAGATAAGCAACGATGGAAGTACAGGCGGTCAATAAATACACGGGGATCAGCGCACAGAAGGCGCGTCTGGTTGTAGACGTTGTGCGTGGTAAGCAGGCGGAAGAGGCAATCGCTATACTTCAGTATATGCCGCAGTCGTCCGCCCGTGAAGTGCAGAAGACGATTAAGAGCGCCCTGGCCAATGCCACTGAAAATTTTGGGCTCGAATCGAGTGACATGTATGTCAGCAAGATCGTAGCCGATGAGGCTCCCAACCGGCGGTGGCGCAGATTTGGCGCCCGCGGGCGGTTCAAGCCCTGGATTCGTCGTTCGTCCCACATCACAGTGGTGTTGGAAGAACGTGATATACACGGTCGTTAGCGCGTTAGGCAAGGAATCAGGTCACGAATTGCACGGCGAAGCGATCAAATAGCGATTTTCGCTGTGGCAAGAAAGTAGCTACGGTCACGTAGCTGAAGTGAAATAGCACGAGTCAGGTAGCTACAAGAGGAGGCGCCAGTTGGGTCGCAAAGTACATCCAGAAGGTTTTCGACTGGGAATAATTAAGGAACATAATAGCCGATGGTATGCCGACGGCGAGACCTACACGGATCAGGTCTCTGAAGATAGGGATATTCGCAAGACTGTGCGGACCGATCTTCCCCGGGCCGGAATCAGCGGCATCGAAATCGAGCGCCAACCGAATCAGATTCACCTGATCATTGACACGGCCCGGCCCGGCGTGATTATCGGACGCAAGGGCGTGAGCGTCAACGCGTTGCGCACGAAGCTACAGGACATGACCAGCAAGAAGGTCAAGATTGATGTGCGCGAGATCGCACGGCCGGAGTTGGACGCACGGCTGGTTGCGGAAAGCGTCGCCGAGCAGCTTGAGCGACGTATCAGTTGGAAGCGCGCGATGCGCCAGTCGGTGCAGAAGACCATGCGTGCAGGCGCCGAAGGAATCATGATCACCGTAGGCGGGCGTTTGGGCGGCAGCGAAATGGGACGCGTGGATACTGTGCGCGAGGGACAGATTCCTCGACACACGCTGCGCGCCGATATCGACTACGGCACCGCTCGCGCCAACACGACATTTGGTGTGATTGGCGTCAAGGTATGGGTCTACCACGGTGAGGTCATGCCAGGCGAGGAGTTCCACGCTCGGTATAGCGTCGAAGCCAGCTAGGGCAGGCGATCACAGTAGACGCGCCTGCGTGTGCAACCGCGCGACCGTCGTGCCGGTGTAAGGCGATAGGACTGCGTGCACCGCAAGTCGCGGGCCAGATCGAAATACGGAGAGTATGAAATGTTAATGCCGAAACGTGTCAAATATCGAAAGCAAATGCGCGGCCGCATGCGTGGCAAGGCCTATCGAGGCAGTACCGTGGCTTTCGGCACTTATGCGCTGCAGTCATTGGAGCCGACCTATCTCACCAGCAGGCAGATAGAAGCGGCGCGCCGTGCCGTGGTTCGCTATATTCGGCGTGGCGGCAAACTATGGATCCGCGTGTTTCCGGATAAGCCGTACACCAAGCGCGCGGCCGAAACCCGAATGGGTTCCGGTAAGGGCAACGTCGAGCACTGGGTCGCCGTTGTGAAGCCTGGCCGCGTAGTGATGGAGATGGCAGGCGTCCCCGAAGACCAAGCGCGCGAGGCGCTGCGTCTGGCTGCGCATAAGCTGCCTATGAAGACGCAGTTCATAATGCGTGAGGAATAAGCCAGGGCGCGTAAGTCCTGCGGCAGATAAATTGACTGAGGAAAGATCGACATGAAAGCTAGTGAATTGCGATCCAAAACAGACGCAGAGCTTGAGGGCGACCTGGACGA
>JBJYXA010000570.1:0-4045 GCA_046259705.1 Caldilineaceae bacterium | reverse complement strand
GCTTTCCTCGGCGATGCGGGTTCCGTATCCACCCGCGAGTACGACGACTTTCATGGTCTTGACTCTCCTGCGAACCGTAACTTGACAAGACACGGATGACACGCTGTTGCGATGCTAGCTTCCGGCGCTCTACTCGCCCAGGGGGCATACAGTACGATCCTTACCAAGGCCATTTTCAGCGGCTTGCAGCCGTCGAAAAGGCCAGGCCAGCCCTGACCCGGACGCGAAACGAAAAATTAAGCGTTTCCCCAAATTATCAACATCGTAGCGCCGAAGCTCCTGCCAGAAAAGGGCGTGCCGACTTCGGTGGGATCGGCGATACATGTGCGCCAAAATGGGTTTCCCACCCTGCTGCTTCGGGCGAGGGGAATTTTAACGGAGAAACTGGCGCGATACTCGCCGCCCATCGAGCGGACGGGGCTCTTCGTCGCGGTTGCCGACAAACTCTCGCGATGGTGGCCTAGCGCTGATGTATTGCGCTTCCCCCGCGGGCAAAGAAAGCCCGCCAGTTTCCAGGGCCTTAAGCTCTAGAAAATGGAGCGTCGCCAGACTCGCGCGTCTCGGGACGTGAGCTGATCGAAAGCCAGGAAGTCATGTTGATCAGCGCCGCTCTCGAGTTTCCCGGGGGGAGTCAACGACCATCTCCGCACGGGCAACAGGGGGCGCTGAGGCGCGGGTTCCCGCCGGCGCCTCAGCCGGAGCGTCCCGCTGGGTGTCCCCAACGTGTTTGGATGCGTCTGTGCCGTTGCGACTCGGTCACCTGACCAGTCGCGGATGGGGCGCTCAGAGGGTGATTCGGCCACGTCGTCGCCGGAGGAGGCCTCGAGCCGCGGATCGCGTTGCTCCGGGCGGGGAGTGCTGATAGTCTGCGGCTAGGGTCGATGGACATGGCTCGGGTCTCGTTCCGTTTCGTGCAGCAACGCGACGGCGAAGACTCGGCAATACGCCTCGGCGACATGCCAAACGAAGGTGAGCCGGGCTGGCTGCCATTGGGCAGCGCGCCGCCATGCTGCGCCCGCCGGCGTGCGCGGGGGGCCGAGTGGGCTGCAGCGTGTTTATCGCCGTCAGTGTCTCCTTGTACCAGAGGCCGAGCCAGTTGGCGAGTGCGAGCTTGCGGATCGCCCCGGGTTTTGGGTGACAATGCGATTGCTCACCCGGGCGAGCGTCGCCTGTCGATCGGGTCCGGCGCCAACGTTCACCGCCTCTGGTTGCTCAGCGGCGAACTTGCCGCAATTCGCGCTCGGCGTGGCGCGGGAGATTGCCCGAGCCGAGCCTTCTGACCCCGGTGTTCCGGATCTGAAGCTGGGCTCGCTCGACGTGATCCGACGCCTGCCAGCAAAGAGGGAAGACAGTCGTTGGGGATGGCTCCTATCTTGGCTACGGTGTCATGGTGCTGTCCGGGGGTACATGAACCGCGGAAACGCCGCAACCTACGGAGTCTGTCGCGGGCGGCTCGCACCGCTGTCTCACGCGACTCCCCGCCCGGGCCCACCCGAGCGTAGGTCTACCCGTACCCCCGTGCGAATCGGAATCTTGCGGAAACGCAGTAGATAGCCATCAATCGCGAGGCGCTTGCGCAATATCTATGACGAATCGTTGGGACGCGACCGCATTGGCAGGGCTCGGCGAAGAGATGTACCGCTGGATCGAACGGCTCTATCCGCTGTGTCGAAGCATCACGGGCCCTGGTGTTGAAGAGACCCTGGCGGTGATTCAAGAGCAGGTTCCGCTACGCATTGAGCGAGTCACGAGTGGAGCCCAGGCCTTCGACTGGACCGTCCCCCGTGAGTGGCGCATTCGCGATGCCTATGTCAAGGATTCAAGCGGGCGGCGCGTAATCGATTTTCGGGCGAGCAACCTGCACGTCGTGAGCTACAGTAGGCCTGTCCATAAACAGGTATCGCTGGCGGAGCTGAAGGCGCATACCTTCACCATTCCCGAACAACCGGACTGGATTCCGTATCGGACCTCCTACTATACGGAGAGCTGGGGTTTCTGCGCGGCGCACAACGTGGTGAACGCGCTCCCGGATGGCATGTATGAGGTCTGCGTCGACGCGTCCCTCGAAGATGGTCATCTCGTCTATGGGGAGTACCTCCATCCTGGTGCCAGAGAGGACGAAGTCCTACTCTCCACCCACATCTGCCACCCGTCGTTGTGCAATGACAACCTCTCGGGTATCGTGCTGACCGCAATGCTTGCGCGTCTGATCTCCCAGCTTAAGACTCGCTATTCTTATCGCTTCTTGTTCATCCCGGGGACTATAGGCTCTATCACGTGGCTGAGCCGCAATCAGCAGAGAGCGCAGCAGATTAAACACGGTCTCGTAGTGACCTGCGTGGGCGATGCGGGTCCATTTCGTTATAAGCGCAGCCGCCAGGGTAACGCGGAGATCGACCGAATCGTAGAGCACGTGCTGAACCATTCCGGCAACGCCTTCGAAGTGGCGGACTTCTCTCCCTACGGTTATGATGAGCGCCAATACTGCTCCCCGGGTTTCAACCTGGCGGTTGGCTCGCTCACGCGCTCCTCCCACGGTCAGTATCTGCAGTATCACACCTCGGCCGATGACCTGAATTTTGTGGCCCCCACGTACCTCGCGCAATCCTTAGATATCTATCTCAGGGTGGTCGGTGGACTGGAAGTGAACCGGTCCTACATGAATCAATATCCCTTCGGCGAGCCGCAGCTCGGCCGGCGTGGACTCTATAACCAAGTGGGTGGGCGGCCAGACCCCGAGGCCTTTCGCATGGCCCTACTTTGGGTGCTCAATCAATCCGACGGCCGGCATTCGCTCCTAGACATCGCGGAGAGATCGGGTATTGGAGTTGACGTGATTGCCGAAGCGGCCGCCACGCTTCACCAAGGCAGTCTGCTGAGTATGGCTGACGATGCTGCTTCGTGAGATCACTCGTTCGCTGTTGTAACCGGAATGTGTGACAGCCCACTCGCTGGCCCCGACGCGTGGGCGCATGGTGGCGCAAGCGAACCCACAGCCAGTAAAAAGCGAAAAGGTTCTTAACCAGCTCATTGGAGGGGCGGTAGGTCCCTGTGGGGGAGTGGGCATCTTGGCTGCGCGGGTGGTGCTGTGGCGTCCAGGTACGAAACGAGTCCATGCGAGGTAGGCGCAGTGCTTTGGACATCCCTTGCGAGTGCCCCGGGAGGCGGACCGCGAGATGAGCATCTCGATGTTCAGCTGCCTGGGTCCATGAGCTTCGACTTAAGTCTTCCCGAGAACGCGCGGAAAGCCGTCCTTAGGGAGGGCACAGCCGGTCAGGGCATAATGATAGGCCGCAGGGGTTAGAGAAGATCCGCAGGGCTGCGGGGTGGGCCCCGGTTCGGGTGGCCGGCGCCGCGATTGTCGCTGTACTTCCCGCGCGTTCGTCCGTGGGTCAACTGACAGAGGAAACAGAATGTTAGCCCGAGCTCTACGCCATGATGTGTATCGCCTCTCACGCATGTTGGGAGGCAGTCATGAGTATAGGAAGCTTGCGGCGCTAAGGCGAGCCGTCACGGGTCAAATAAGCCTGGCGGGGTTCGATCGGACCCAGTCGATCTTCGTGCACATCCCTAAGACCGCTGGGGTCAGCGTAAATTATGCGTTATATGGTAATCTCGGGGGATCGCATCGTTCAATTGCCCAGTACGAGCTTGCCTTTTCGGCTAGAGACTTTGACCGTTATTTCAAGTTTTGCTTCGTCAGGAATCCCTGGGATCGTACCTATTCGGCGTATCGTTTTCTCAAGAGAGGTGGTATGGACGAAGAGGATCGAAGGTGGGCAGCGGGTAATCTCAGTGGGTTTGCCGATTTCGAGGAGTTTGTCACGAAATGGCTTAACCAAGAAAACGTGAAGACGTGGATGCACTTCTGGCCTCAACACACATTGTTGCGCAGCCGCTTAGATGGTCGTATACGTATCGACTATGTTGGCCGCTTCGAAAGCCTAACTTCCGACTTCATGTACGTCGCGAAGCGATTGGGGGTAGATGCTACGCTTCCTCGTACAAATAGCTCTGGAAGCGTAGCATCTTATAGGGATGCCTA
>JBJYXA010000569.1:0-3991 GCA_046259705.1 Caldilineaceae bacterium | reverse complement strand
ATGGCGGCAAGTACATCATTGAGTTGCTGTACGACTCGCTGGCAGACCTGAACACTACGCTCGCCGAAGCGATCGACATGAGCACCATGCATCGAATTGACGCGGGACACTTCGCCGGTTCGGAAGAAGCCTTCCGGCATTGGGATGAAGAAGGCGCCGTGCCCGGCAGTTGTGCCAAGTGCCATTCGGCCGGCGGTCTGCCGATGCATATCGCAGAAGGTGTGACGATCTCGCAGCCGATCGCTAATGGATTCCAGTGCACGACCTGCCACAATGACCTCGATGAGTTCACACGCTACGAGGTGACCGAGGTTACGTTCCCGTCCGGCGCTGTTATCGACAGTGGTGACCCGGATTCGAACCTATGCCTGAATTGTCACCAGGGCCGTGAGTCTACGGTCAGTGTGAACAACATGACTGACGACATCCCCGACGACGAAGTGTCGGACGCACTGAGCTTCCTCAACGTGCACTACTTCGCTGCCGGCGCTACGCGATACGGTACGGAAGTTAAGGGTGCATACGAGTACGACGGCAAGGAGTACTTCGGTTTCTTCGAACATGTCCGAGCCGCAGACCAGTGTACCGAATGTCACGGGGCGCATAGTCTTCAGGTAGACTATGAGTTGTGCGGCGATTGCCACGACGACATCGACATCGAGTCGCTCGAGGACTTGCGGAACATCCGTTACTACTTCGACGATTGGGATGGCGACGGCGACACTGAAGAGGGCATTGCAGGCGAAATCGATACGATCCACGAACTTCTCTACGCAGCAATCCAACAGTACGCCGTGGATACCACAGGCAATGCAATCGCCTATAGCGCTGACTCGTATCCGTACTTCTTCAATGACCTCAACGGCAACGGTGAGGTCGACGAGGACGAGGCAGATCGGACTAACGGATTCAACACTTGGACTCCTAACCTGCTCCGTGCCGCATATAACTACCAATACGCGAGCAAGGACCCAGGTGCATTCGCACACAATGGCCAGTACATCGTGCAAGTTTTGCAGGACAGCCTGGAAAGTATCGGCGGCGATGTATCCGGTATGATCCGGCCGTAACTGATAAGTGCGCGAAGAAGCCTGGGCTTCTTCGCCACCAGTCAGATAGAATATAGAGAAACGGGATGCGAGCTCGCATCCCGTTTCTTGTCGATGGACTTCTACGTTCAACGACAGATTATGCTCTACGAGGCAAACGCGAATCCATGCATTCGCGTCCAATATGCTATAATCTGCGAATGTGTCGGCCACCGGATAGTTCCCCTGCTAATTGACTAAATGAGACACGAAATCCGAAACAACCAACTTCTGTATCTCTTTGTTTGCGTGCTGGCAATCTTTGCCTGGAGCGCAGCAATAGCCCAGGATGATCAGCCCATCGCTACCGCGGATGCCGTGAGCGCAACCGGCGTGACCGCCGATGACGTTAACCGCGTAGCGCGTCAGCTGTGGTGTCCGCTATGCAGCGGTGTACGATTGGACGCCTGCGAGTTGAAGGCATGCACCCAAATGAAGGACATGATCGCCGTCAAGCTGGCGGATGGCGAAGACACCGAATCGATCAAGGCGTATTTTGTCGAGCAGTATGGACCACAGGTATTGGGCGAACCGCCCCGCGAAGGCTTCAACTGGCTCGCCTGGGTCCTACCTGTCTTGGCGTTGGTATTCGGCGCCGTTTTCTTATGGCGACAGATGGGTCGAATGGTTCGCCAGCCATCAACGTCTGAGGGACCTCCCTTGACTAGTGCGTCCCCTCCGCAACAGCCGGACTCCGGCACGCCAGATCCGGCGCAGCAAGATGATTACGAGCGCAAATTGAACGAGGAGCTATCACGTTATGGCTGATGCAAGACAGGCGTCAAGCGTCGAGCCTATGCCACCCAGCAGCGACGCGACTCCGGATGGTGCGCAGCCAGATGCAACTGCGCCGGCAAAATCACGGGCGGTCGTGTTCTGGCAGATTGGAATTGCCGCGATCGTCATTCTTTTTCTCGGGTTTCTTGCATGGCGTCTGATAGAGACAAATCGCTCCGAACAGCGTGCCAGCGGTGAAGCGCCGGCGTTTTCCTTCACGACGTTCGACGGTGAATCAATCGCCTTGGCAGACCTAGCGGGCAAAGGCGTCGTGCTGAACTTCTGGGCAAGCTGGTGCGATCCATGTCGCGATGAGGCCGAACTGCTCGAAACTGCTTGGCAACGGGAGCAGGCAAACGGTGTTGTGTTCATAGGTCTTGACTACCTCGACCAAGAACCGGCGGCGAAAGCGTATCTGGATGAATTTTCCATTAGCTATCCAAGCGGCCCTGATCTCCAAAGTCAAGCGGCACGACGCTATGGTATCAAGGGAGTGCCGGAGACGTTCTTTATCGACCCCGACGGAAACATCGCCGATATCGTGATTGGCCCAATCGTCGATGAGGCAACGTTGGAGCACTACCTGAGCAAGATCCGGCCGGATGGACAGTAGACGGCTGCCGGTTGGCCTTGGCATTGCGTTGCCCCGCCAATCTATATAGGCCGAGTTACGAGGGAACTTCAAATGATTTTCAACATTGGATATTTGGTTCTGGTGACCGCGCTTGTCCTGGCTGTGTTCGGCGTAGTGGCCGGTTTCTTGGGCGGGCGAAATCGAAATCCCAAATTGATGGCCGTCAGTTTTCACGCCGTCTATGCTGTAGGTGGCCTGGTGCTTATGGCAGCAGCTATCCTTTGGTATGGGCTTTTGACGGACCGGTTCCAGGTGGTCTACATCTGGAATCATTCCGAAGCCAATTTGCCCCTGTTCTACAAATTCTCCGCCCTCTGGGGCGGTCAGGCGGGTAGCCTGCTCTTCTGGTTACTCATTCTTTCCGGCTACAGCGTGATCGTCGCCGCCGTAAACCGCAACCGTCACTGGCAGCTTATGCCTTATGTCAATGCCGTGTTGCTGGGTACATCTACGTTTTTCCTCACCCTACTGGTTTTCGCCGCTAATCCGTTCCAGCTAGCCAGTTTCGTGCCGGCAGACGGACAGGGGCTGAATCCTTTGCTGCAGAACTACTGGATGGTGATTCATCCGGTCATGCTTTACCTAGGCTATGTGGGGATGGCTGTGCCATTTGCGTTCGCTGTAGCGGCGTTGTTGAGCAAGCGCTTGGACAGCGGCTGGGTACGCACCGTACGACGCTGGACGCTGATTCCGTGGCTGTTCCTCTCCATCGGCATCATCATGGGCAGCCAGTGGGCGTATTTGGAACTGGGATGGGGTGGCTACTGGGCATGGGACCCCGTGGAGAATGCCAGCTTCTTGCCGTGGCTAACCGGCACGGCCTTCTTGCACAGTGTCGTTATCCAGGAACAGCGCGGCATCTTGAAAGTGTGGAACATGGTGCTGATTTGGCTCACGTACTTCCTGGTGATCCTCGGCACCTTTACAACCCGCAGTGGCGTGCTGGAAAGCGTGCATAGCTTCGCTCGAAGCAATATCGGACCCTTCTTCCTGGGCTTCATGATTATTGTCTTCTTGGGCTTTCTGTGGTTACTTTTCGATCGGCTACCACTCTTGCGCGACGAACAGCCTATTGAATCGTACACGAGCCGTGAGGCGGCCTTTTTGGCCAATAACTGGCTCTTCACCGGTATCGCATTCGCCACGCTCTGGGGCACGTTCTTCCCTATGTTCAGCGAGATTCTGACCGGCGAACGTATCTCGGTGGCAGCACCATTCTTTAACAAGGTGAACGGACCGCTCTTTCTGCTTTTGTTCCTGCTTATGGGAATCGGGCCCCTGCTCGGCTGGCGCAGGACGAGCCCCGATGCCATGCTTAAGCAGTTCATGTGGCCCGCATTGGCCGGCATCGTAGTAGGGATCGTTATCTGGGTCTTCACGCGTACAGGTTATCCGTCGCTCGGTCTGGGCATTTGCGCATTTGCGGCCGCCACTATCGTTCAGGAGTACGTCCGAGGTATCGCGGCGCGCATGAAGACGACCGGGGAGAACT
>JBJYXA010000568.1:0-3116 GCA_046259705.1 Caldilineaceae bacterium | reverse complement strand
AGCCACGATACCTTCTGCATTAGGTGCCCGTATGAGTCCGAGCTGTCATAGCTCTCGAAGGGATCCATACGAATATTGAAGACAAGCGGCGCGGTACGCGGCTCGAGAGCTGCGTAGTAGTCCTCCTTGGTGGAGAAGTGGAACTTCCACGGGCCCATGCGCACCGCGGTCAGCTTGCTCTCATAGTAGTAGAAGATATGGTTGCGGTTCGATTCGTCCTGCTTACCGGTCCAATAATCGAGATTGTTGACGCCGTCGATATACTGGTGCTTCTCCTCGATCATGCGCTCTGCCACATCCGGAACCCCGGCCGCGGTCGCAAACGTGGTGAAGAGATCCTGATGACCCTGAATACCGGTCAGTTTCTGGCCCGCGGGAATCGTACCGGGCCAGCGCGCCATGCAGGGTACCCGGACACCGCCCTCATAGGTGCTCATTTTCTCACCGCGAAATGGCGTGGTCGCTCCGTGGGGCCAGGAACAATGTTCCGGCCCATTGTCGGTAGAGTAGAGGACAATCGTATCCTCTTCAATGCCCATTTCTTGCAACGTATCCAATATCGTACCGATGTCGTTATCGTGCTGGAGCATGCCGGCGCCGTGCAGGTCGGCCTCACTGGTATATTTCTCAATCTCATGTAGCCAATCATCGTCGATACGCGTGTAGAGATGCATGCGGCTGGTACTGATCCATACGAAGAATGGCTTGTCCGCTTCTTGCGCCCGCTTCATGAAGTCGAGCGCCTTGGGAATTACCTCATCCTCGTCGAAGTTCTTCATGCGTTCTTGTGTCAGAGGTCCAGTGTCCGTGATCTTCTGGTTTCCGACCACGCCGAAACGCGGATCCTCCGTGGGATCATACTCGTCCGTGGCGTAGGAATGCAGCACGCCACGAGTACCGTAGCGCGACTCGTATGCCTCTAGACTGCCCGAAAAGGCCTTAGCGAAATTCTGATAGTCGCGCTGTTCCGATTCTTCCTGCGTGTTGAGATGATAAAGGTTGCCGAAAAACTCGTCGAATCCGTGGGCAGTCGGCAAATGCTCATTGCGATCGCCCAGGTGGTTCTTACCAAAGTGCCCCGTGGCATACCCCTCCGTCTTCAACACTTCGGCCAGACAGGGCGACTCTTTTTGGATACCCAAGGTATCTCCTGGCTGTCCCACCGTGGTCATACCCGAACGGATGGGGTACTGGCCGGTGATGAATGCCGCTCGCCCCGCAGTGCACGATGGTTGGGCGTAATGATCGGTGAACAATATGCCTTCATTGGCAATTCGGTCGATATTTGGCGTTGGCGCGCCGACGACTCCGTGCGAGTATGCGCTGATATTGCCCCAACCGACATCATCGCCCCAAATGACCAGAATGTTGGGTTTCTGGTTAGTCATCGCTATTCTCTTTCTCGAATCCTGCAGTTGTTCCTAGAATATGGCCTTCATCGCCATTCTAGCGAAGCTGGGGCTCTTCCTCTTGGCATCGTCGGCTTCACTGCGGAACATCTTCTGCAACATGCCGGCGTCCTCCACCTCTTCCTCCGCGATGGCATCCTCGAAGGTCGGCAAGAACATACCCATAATGCCGTCAACCTCCTCTTCCTTGGCGCCGGTCGCATTGGCGATGGCCTTGTTCATCTTGTGGCCCTTGTCCCCAAAGACTCGGAAGTAGTCGTCTTCAGCTTCCTTTCGGCTCTTGTCTTTCTTTCTATCCTTCTTCTTGGAATCGCCAAATAGCCTGCCGGCGATGCCCTCGTCCTCGGCGCCGGCGAACACCATCATGGGTAGGCCGACCATGAGTACGCGCCCCACCAGCGTGTCGTCCAGACCCAGAACCTTGGCGATCATGTTCGTCGTGGCTCCTACGACCGCGGCCTTGGCTGCGTCGGCCGCTTTGCCCACGACTACATTCGTCATTGTCTTTACAAGAAAATGTCCCATCGTGATTCCTCCTGTGTACTTGCGGTTGGTTTTTCCACCTCTATGAGAATATCTGATTCCAGTCGTTTTGCATACTCACTACGAGCCAGTTCCTCTTCGCCGCCTCTTCAATGCCCTTATCCAGTCCGCCGCACACCGCGTGACGGTCATACGCGTACTCACGTTCGGCATCGTCGTGATGGATATAGACGCCCAGGGACGGTCCATCACCGGTTGTCGCATATTGCAACATCTCCATATCGCCGTCAGAGTTGCCCACCGCGATGGTTGGGCGCCGGCCGACGTACTTGTTGATGCCTACAGGCTTGCCCGGCCCATCATCTACCAGATCGATCTCTGGTAACTGAACCAAAACACCGCGCCCGTTGCGCATCTCAAATACAGTCTTTGCGCTTGAACCAACCACTTGCTCTGGCGGAATACCGTAGACATCCTGCGACCAAGCTCGCATGAATTCCACTCCGCCGCCCGACACGATGTAGGTGCGGTAGTCGTGTTCACGCAGGAATCTTATCAGTTGCAGTTGGGGCTGAAAAATGAGTTCAGTGTATAGCCGTCTGAAACGCGGGTGGCGGGCGGATTCTATCCAGTCACGAACTGCCTGCGCCAGCTCTTCCGTGGTGATGCCTGCGTGCGATGCGGCCACGATCTTGGCGACCCCGGCCATGCCCTGTGCCGCAATGGAAGAGATATCGTTGTCCAACGCAGCCTTCAGTGTCGCATCGGTTTGCCACTCAGGGTGGTCTGCCGCTAGTTCACGTGTGCGATCCAGCGCGAAGCGCAACTGCGTATAGTACGGTTGCTCGACCCACAAGGTGCCGTCATTGTCGAAGACGGCAATACGCTCCAAGGGCGGTACGTATGTTTCGCTTCCTTTCAATGTCGTGCCGAGGACGAAACGCAATATTGTCTCTTTTGCGTCGCCCGCATTCCACATCGACAGCGGATCTACCTGTGTCATTTGACCTTCCCCTGCACAGAGCGAACCGGCCTCACCATACGTCAGGCGCCACAGTGGTTCAATGGGTTGAACCTAGTGACCGACAAGCGCAGTGATAACGCCGAGTTCTGCCAAACCGGTGACCATCAGTTGAACCGCCAGCGCGGCCAGTAGGACACCGAACACGGATTCGGTGACGGCCATCTTTGACTTGTCCACTGTCTTGGCGATGGATTTGATGT
>JBJYXA010000567.1:0-2851 GCA_046259705.1 Caldilineaceae bacterium | reverse complement strand
AGAAAATAAGCATGCTTCCGCCGACGCCCCACAGGGCCATAATGATCAGCGCCGGCAGCGCCCATTCACGGCTGAATAGCCAGCGCGGCCCATCAATGCCCACAAAACCAAGCATCGCGTTGATCAGACCGAATTCGGGGTGATAGATCCACTGCCAAAGAATGGCTACGGCGACGCCGGAAACTACCGAAGGCAGGTAATAGATGGTGCGAAAGAGACCTCGGCCCTTTATCTCCTGGTTGAGCAGCACAGCGATCAGCAACGCGAGAATCGTACCGATCGGAACGGTTGTAAAGGTATAAATCGTGGTGACTTTGAGGGCCTGTCCCACGAAGCGATCGTCCCACAATTTCAGATAGTTGTCGAAGCCGACGAAGCGGATGGACGTAAGCAGGTCCGTCTTAGTGAAGCTCAGGCCCAGCGAAAACGCCATCGCGCCCAAGGTGAAGATCAAGAAGCCTATGATCCACGGCGACAGGAAAAGGTAGGCAGCAATTTCTTCTCGAGCACGCTGAGATAGGTGAAATCGGGACTTATGTGCCATGATCTAGAAATTGGAGGCATTTCCGGCCGATGAAGTTTGTCAGCGCGGACAAATGAAGCGCCGGCACTGGCGGCAGAAGCACTGTGTCGCTCGCCACATTGTGCCGGCGCCTTGATCCTGAGAACGCTGTCCGGAGCTCGTGAAAGACGATAGTAGCCAGCAACCCACCACGTCAATCGATTCTCTGCGCAACAAGCAGCTACCCTATTCGGTTTGAGCGGCCTCTATTTCGGCGCAAACATCAGCCATATACTCAACAGGCTCCTCTCCCAACGTGAAGATCAGGTCGAGCGCCTCGCGCAGCAGAGGTCGCACCTCACCTTGATTCTTGAATGTCTCCACGACCACGCTGTAGCCTTTTTCATGACCATCGGCGAAGGCTTCGATATCCAGGTCGGCGGTCGCCTCTGGGTACTCTGCCCGAATGATGTCGGCCCACTGAGGGACGAGGGACGCGCGAGCCGGCTGCAAGAACTGAGCCCTCGCCTGTGCCAGGACGTATTCGTCGCCTAACAGGAACTTCATGAGTGCCCACGCCTCGTCCGGATGTTCCGTGCCTTCCCAGATACCATAGGCATCCGTCGTTGCCAGCGTCACGCGACCCGCTGGCCCGGCGGGAAACGGAGCAAGGCCCACGCGGAACGGCGCATTAGCGAGTATGTTCTTCAGCGCCCAAGAACCGTCCTCCACCATCGCTACCTGACCGTTGATGAAAGCGGCTTGCGTTCCGACCTTGCCCACATCTAGTGCAGTGGCCATGGTTCCGTCCACTTGCATTCTATCGTACAGCCATTGCAGACCGGCCTGCGCCTCAGGCTCGTCCAGCATACAGTCCGTCGGGTCCTCCGGATTGACGATGTGGCCGCCATGATTGTTAATGTACATTTGCACGCGGTCCTCGGAGACGACGTCGATCATGCTGCCCCAGAGGTCTGTTTCACCGTCACCGTCTGTATCTTGCGTAAGCTTGTCCATGGCCGCCTGGTATTCGTCAAGGGTCCAGCCTTCGGCAGGCGGATAGTCGACGCCGTATTCGTCAAAGAGGTCCTTGTTGTAGAAAAGGGCCAGCGCACCATGGTACTTTGGCAACGCATACTGTGTACCATCTGGTAGAAACAATGCGTTGTATTGCGCCGGATCGAAGTCTTCAACGATGGCCGGGTCCAAGTCCGATTCCACGTAGGGACGCAGATCAAGCAGCTGGCCCTTCTGGGCGATGATGGGGAACCAAGTGCAGCAGCCAAACATGAGATCGGGCGCTTCCCCGGCAACCATCTGGGCCAACAGTTTGACATCGACATCATCTGACTGTGGCACATAAGATACCTGGATATTGGGATGCTCTTCGTTGAAGATGGGCATCATTTCCTCGACCATAGGCGGAAACCAGGTGGTGGCCCAGTCCTGGTAAACTAGCTCCACCGTCTCGTCACTGCTTGCGGCTGCTTCTTCGCCAGAGGTTGTGCCTTCCACTGGCGCTGCGGTTGGCGCCACACAAGCCGCGAGCAGAAGCGAAAGCAGGACAGCCGCCAAAACGGTACCGGCACGCGTCAAGCGTTTACGTTCCAATGATTCTGACATCGGTCTGTTTCCTCTCTACTTTTTGTGGCCAATAGAACCAGGAATGCCTCGCCAATTCTCGAACCCACAAGGCTGCACAGTTGCGCAGATGTGGAGGACGTCCGATTGGCATAGACACTCGCGCTAGCGCGCGTACACGTGCGTTCAAAGTATACCGCAAGGCAAAATAGCAGGGCAACATAGGCGAAGGAGGCTGACCAGCAGTTGGCGCAGTACCGCCCCGGAACACCGCGATTTCCCGTGTTTCTTGCTAAGCCCTCGCACCTGACGCGCTGGCGCACATGCCTCGATTGGACGGATTTCAGTAAGGAGTGAGTGTCCAGTGCATCTGCGGATGAGATACTCGCTTTCTGTCTACATCTAGCCTGAGAGTAATGGGCTCCAAGAAATTGAGTATCTTTGCAGTGTGTGCACTAGTCAGATCGCGTATTTGTCCCAGTGAACGATTTCTGCCAGCGTCTTCTTGTCCTTGTAGGGCGTCTCGGCAGGCACGCCAATGGGAACCAGGATTGGCATACGCCTCCCTTCGGGGATGCCCAGTAGCTTCTTAAAGCGTTCTTCCAACGGCAGGACGTTGCCTTCGACCCAGCAGGCTCCGTAGCCGAGCGCATTTGCGGTCAGCAGAATATTGGTGACCGCAGCGCTGCCGTCTTCTAGCCACCAGCGCGAAGACGGATCCAAGACCACGGCTATGATGGCGCCTGCCTTGTCCATCCAACCGGCCGC
>JBJYXA010000566.1:0-2190 GCA_046259705.1 Caldilineaceae bacterium | reverse complement strand
AGCCAATCCCGATGAGGAAACAACCGACTGGAGAGCCGTGTGCGTAATGTGGCGTTGCCCGTTATGTGGCGTCCCGTCGCGCAGAGGGCTTAGATGCTAGTCGGCGGCCAGCCTGGACGCCACATAAACTGAAGCCTACAGCGATTGCAGAAATGCCATCAAGGAGGCGTCGATAGCCCAGTTTTTTACGGGTATCGTGTCTCCTGTGACATCGCATTTTGCCAGAGCCTTGGCCTTCATCTCCAGGTCGAACTCGGCATAGACGTGGGTGGTGTTGATCGAGGCATGTCCCAGCCACGCTCTGATCGTGTTGATATCCACGCCGGCACGCAGGAGAAAGACTGCGGTGGTATGGCGAAGCGAGTGCGGGCTCACGCGTTTGCTCGCCAGGGAAGGGAGCTCGATAGCTGCTTTTTGGGCGCAACGTTCCACCAGCGTGTGGATGCCAAAGCGGGTGATCGGTCGGCCGCATCGGTTGAGGAACACCGCCTCGGTCGGTGCGCGTTGCGCCACCAACGGCGCGAGCGTCTGCACGGTCCTAGACCAGAGCGGGCAAAAGCGGATCTTGTTGCCTTTGCCCAGCAACCGGACCGATGGTTGAGCCAAGTCGAGGTCGGCGATCGTCAGACCGGCCGCCTCACTCGCCCTTGCCCCTGAGTTGAACAGGAAGAGCAACAGCGCATAGTCGCGCCGCCCTTGGTTGGTCGTGCGATCCGGCGCCCGGAGCAGCGCGTCCATTTCCGGTTTTTCCAGATAAGGCATGGCCGGTTGAACGGTTTTCTTGAAAGGAATACGGCGAATTTCTCCGCACCAGGCGATATGCTCCGGACTGTACTCGGCCACGAAGCCGGCAAAAGCGCGAATGGCGGCTAGGCGCTGATTGCGTGTGGCACTCGTGCAATGACGTGCTTCCTCGACAGAGTGCAGGAAGGCGCGCACAGACTCTGCGCTGACCTCCTCCACGCTCAGACGATCAAGGGATTGATGACAGCGTGCGGCGACGAAAGGCAGCAGGAGGCGCAGTGCATCACGGTAGCTCAGCTGCGTCTGACGCGAAAGATTGCGTTCGACGATGAGATGCTCAAGCAGGAAGCGGCGGACCCAAGGACCCAGCAGAGCGGTGTCATTCATGACTGACCTCCGGTTGGGTGTAGCGCTCAAAGCGACGACTCGCTTGCTCCAGCAATTCCGGCGTCATCGTTAGATAGCGCTGGGTGGCCGCAACATCGACATGCCCGAGGTAGGTCGCCAGTTGCGGCAACAGCCGTTGCACGTCGGCGCCCTCGCGGTACCAAGCGACGAGGCGGTGGACGGCCATGGTGTGCCTCAGATCATGGAGGCGGGGTTGATAGCGGGCGCCATCCTCACGTGCGATGTCAGCGATGCTGCGCAGACGGACAAAGGCCGATTCGGCCATGCCTCGCGTCACTGCGGTATCGGTGCGGGTCACAAAGAAGGGATGGGCGGGATCTTTGACATGACCTTGCCGGTGCCGATCATCGGCGTAGGTCCTGAGTACCGCCGTTAACCGCGGGCCAATCGGGACCAGCCGTGTCTTGTAGAATTTGCTCTCCCGGATGGTCAACACATTCGCGCTCAGATCGACATCGGCGAGGGTCAATGCGAGGGCCTCGCTGATACGCAGTCCAGCCCCATAGAGCAACAGCAAGAGCGGGCGCAGGGTCGCTCCTTGGAGCGCCATGCGCGGTGCCTCAAGTTCGCCAGCGACCTTGAACAGGCGGCGCAATTCCTGCTCGGGGAAAATGTGAGGCCGAAACGGTTCTGGCCGCTTAGGTACTGTCTTGGGCAGCGGCGACAGCGCCACATAGCCCCGACCCAGCGCGAAGCGATAGAAGCCCGTCAACGCCTCATACTTACGGTGCCAATACCGGGTCACGGGCCCGGAACCGGCGAGGTAGCTTGTCACCTGCCACAGCTCGACGTCGGTGATGGCAATATCACCCACCGCCTTGCAGAAGGCCTTTAGGATGGTGGCTTCCGTGCGAAAACGCGACCCCATCGATTGCTTGAGTGAGACATAGTCATGAACGACTTGGGCGAGATTCATAGCAGCCCTCCCAAGTCGAACCGTGCCACCTCACGCAGCCCCGCCAGATCGACTTTGGCATAGTGACGGGTGCTGCTGAGGCTACGATGACCAAGATGATCGCCAATGGCATCCAGAGACAG
>JBJYXA010000565.1:0-6577 GCA_046259705.1 Caldilineaceae bacterium | reverse complement strand
TCCGGATCGCGATGGTTCGCTGTTCAATCTGGTATTCCACGCCGTACGGATCCGTGAGGCCAAGTATGCCCGGCTCCGTCGTATCCTCATAGTAATCTAGTGCGAGCGGCGGCGTTACCGGTGTAGCGATGTCCTCTGTGACGCTAACGCCAAACAGGTAGAGTATGTGAGAGAGAACGATGACGATTATGATGAGGTACAAGAACATAAGTACCGGGTGGGGTACCTTATTGCCCACTGTTTCGATACCGTCGAGCATTCGCTGTGTCAATCCGCGCGAAGGGTTCGCCTCTGCAGTCGTGGCTGAACTCATAACTTCCTCCAGGCACAATATACGGGTGGTTCCTCAGCAATTAATAGTGTCTCGTGCCACACTCTACGCCGGTGGTAGCGCCATCTATTCATCAGGTGGACTAGCCGGTACTTCGCCAGGCACGTAATTGGGCAGGCCAAGCGCTGGGATGATTGCCAGCAGGGCGATGGCCGCGAGGATGAGGAACGACGCCTTGAGCGCGCGTAGACGCGCCAAGACGTTGATTTGAACCGCCTCGGCCACTTGCTCCTGCGAAGCCGACGTGCTTCCCATTGTCTCCAGCAGCTGGTCATTGCTGACGAAATTGATGTTATCCAGATTGACTTGCGCCTGGAGGTCCACGGTGAGCAGTTGATTGCCGGCGAGACTACCCAGGACAAAGAAGGAGAGCAAACCGACCGAGAGCGTAGCAGCCGTAGCGGTGCCAATGGCAGTACCTAAATTGTTCGCCGTACCGCGCAGAGCGCCCACGTCACCGGCCAGGCTCTTCGGCGAGGATGTCACCAGAATGTTGAAGAGCAGGGTGATGAGCGCGCCTTCGCCAAGGCCAAGTATCATCAGCGAAACGATGACCAGCGGCGTTCCCCATTCGTTGCGAATAGCAAACGCCAGCATTGCCAATCCGAAGGCCACGAAGATGAAACCGATCATCCCAATCCGGCGCGGCGGAAGTTTGTCGAAGAGCCGCACGATTAGCACTGCGGCGCCGAAGATGGCGACAGTGTAGGGAACTACGGCGACTGCCGTCTGCAGGCTGGTGCGGCCTTGAACGATCTGAATGTAAAGCGGGATCAGGAAATTGACCGCAGGCCCAAGCGAGCTAATGATGAACAGGGAGAAGATGGCTGATCGCTCATATTTGGAATCCAGCACCTCTAGCGAAAGAAGCGGCGTCTTGCCCCGCTCTTGGCGCTTATGCGACCAGACGAAAAACCCCTGTCCCAGAACTACGCCGAGCGCGATGACAAACAAGGCAGGCGAAAGGCCAAACAAATCGAACGGCGCGCCGGGACGCGCAAACAACACACCCCAGTTGTTCAAGTTGTTGAATGCAACAGAGATTAGAATCACCGCGAGGGCAGCCATCACAGCCCCAACAATATCTATTTTGACGCCGGACTCGCGCGGTACAGAGTTCAGTCGAAAGCTGAGAAAGACAACAACTACAGATAGGATGAAAAGAGCTGCAAAGGAAACACGCCAGCTTACGGCTGTGGCAAGATAGCCGGCGATCAAGAACGCCGCCACGCCGGCCATGGGCGCCCCACCTGCCAACAAGCCCAGAGATTGTTCCTGCTGGCGGCCATGATAGTTGGAGGCGATGAGGACCACGAGCGTAGGCACCAGTGCAGCCGCAGCCAGTCCGGCGATAGCCTGAGCGTTGTTCATCATACTGTCACTGCGGCTGGCCGCCATGAGCGCCATTGCAGCGCCGTGGATCAGGACAGTCACCTGAAACACCAAACGGGCGCCGAAGAGCTTGCTCAATTTGGCGCCGAGCATCACGAAGCCGGCCACGAACAGCGAGTACACTACCAGCGCAGTACCGATCGCGGTTGCCGGAACATCAAGATCGTCGACAATGGCTCCGATGGAAACTGGAAGAGCGTTGACATTGAACGCCATCTGAATCTGAGCCAGAAGAATGATGATCATGGGAAGCCAGGAAGCGCGTGCGACCTCTTCCAGCTTCGTCCTGTTCTCGTTTTCTGCAGTCATTCAGTTCCCCATTTGCATTTGGCGCCGGCGCGAACATACCGCGCAGTGATTAAGCCTAGCAGTCGCCATACTGTGCCGCCAGGTACGTTATGTACTAGCCATGTACTATTTCCGCGTCTCCGGCTAGTCATGGCTTTGGTGATCCTGGGGCGCTTCGTCGACCGGTAATCAACTGCCGGATGCCCATAGGTGAGACGCCCTCATGACGCCAGCAAGTGTCGCGCTGCGTCACGCGTGGGGTCAGAGCACGCCGCTAGTGTCCGTTGGGTCGCGGTGGGTGCCACTTTAGTACGCCATTAGTACGTTTTGTACCTGGCGCACGCCTGCGCGCCACGATTATGCTGTGTTTAGCCGTGAGCGCACCGAAGGGCCGGCTATCGACGACGGTGAGGGTAGTGCAAATTGCCAATTCGCCACTGTCGAACGAGCATTGTGCGCCGATGACCACAAGCCGTGGATGGCTCATGAAACGCTCTATGGATGACAAGCAAGAACTTGCTGGCCAGATCTACAGTGTCTGTGTGCGGAGCATACTCGACGAAGGCTGGGTGCGGGCGCTGGAGTTGGAACCTGTCGCCACTCACAGGCACTACAGCGGTCCGCCACGTACGATTCTCACGCTCCGGCTTGCGGACCAGGCCGAGTTGCTGGGGCTGCTGAACCGTTTGCACAATATGAGCCTCACCGTGCTTTCGGTTGAACTTGCCATGCCCAGTGAAGTTGGCGAAGCGAAGCCGGCTCGGTGGGATGAGTTCTAGAAGGGGCGTTGCCGGCCGTCGCCGTCAGACAACAGGCCAAGTCCGCGGGCGCGCTTAACCGCATCCACGCGATTCTGAACCTGCAATTTTCCGAATATGTTGGCCAGGTGGTTGCGCACTGTGTGCGGTGAAAGGACCATCTTTTGGGCAATCTCTTTGTTCGAAAGCCTCTCCGCCAGTAGCACCAGCACATCCAGCTCGCGTTCAGTCAAGGGTTCGGGAAGTTCAATGCCTTCGTCGCGTGGCGGGTGCTGGACCACATCCTCAGGAAGAGCTGCCATCAGGAGTTCTATTTGCCTGGCATGTTCTGGCCGGTTCCCAAGTTCCCGCAGTAAAGGCAGGATGGCCTCTCCGTGCTCCGCAAACGGTTCGATATTGCCATTGGGTACGGCGATTTTCAGGGCACGACTCAGCGCCTCAAGTGCAGAATCCTGATTGCCAAGCCGCGCGCGTACGAGAGCCTGTAGGGCCAGCGCTTCCGCTAGCCGGTACCAGGCAACATCGTTCTGGTGTACCTGAGTGATTTCCTCCAACAGCTCATCAGCTTCCAGTAGGCTGGCCCTCGAGTTGGCGGCAAGCAGGATGCGGGCGCGAATGACCGGAACGCGGTCGGCGGGGTTTCGCGTTTTTATTCGGCTCTGAGACAGCGCCCAACGCATAGCTTTAGCATGGTCACCGCACGTCAGGTCTACAAATGCTTCCAGTGCAGCAACCTGCTCTACAAAGAAAGACTGTCCCATCGAGCGCGCATCTTTTTTGAGTCGTTCGACCAACGCACGGCTACATTCGGGTTGGCCACGTCGCTCATATATGCGGATTAGGCTGTACATATCGACCACGGCGTCTTTTCCGCTGGTCAGATACGGATATTTGATCACCTCCAGATGACACTGTTCAGCCAGGTCGAGTTGGTTGCGCGCATCGGCGATGGCCCCGAGCCCATGCCGGCTGATCACGGCAATGAGCAGCAAATCGTGTTTTTCGGCCAGGTGGAGATTCTGCTGGAAGCGCAATTCCGCTCGGCCAAGATCGCCCGCACAGTAATGGAAGAAGCCGGCGGTATGGAGTAAGCGGCAGCGGCTCACAATAGGCCACTCGATAGTGGCGTCGAGTGCGGTGAGCACGATTTCCAGTGCTACGTCCAGGTCGCCGAGACGCTGGCTGGCGTAGGCAAGTGACAGAATTACACTGCAATGTGTCTCCGCCACATCACTTCTGATTCCATCCCAGCTTTGGCGGATAAGGTTCAGCGCCTGTTCCCGGTCCGGCGCCTGGCCCAGCGACACGCGAAGCGCACTAAGCTCGGCACAGTACAGGCGTCGAGTTTGCTCAGGCAAGCCGTCTGACTGTCGGTGCAACAGGTTCGCGGCACGTTGGGCAACGGCAAGACATTCTTCGTTCTCCACCTGATCGTGCCGGATCCACGCGAGACAAAGCAATAGCTCAAACCGCTGGTGTACAGTCGTGGCTGTTGGGCGTCTGCGCAACATTCGGGGCAACTCGCCTGTATGGCGGACACCAGACCGTCAATGAACATGGGAAAGTGGTCGTCTTCATCGCCCAAGCTCAGCCAGCTACTCCGATAGCTCGATAGTACGGCGCCGTCCTCCGGCATGTCGAGCCGGTTCAGCCAGTCGCTGACCAACACAGTCTTGCCGTAACCGGCAGGCGCTGAGACGAGGACAACCTTCCCGGCCAGCCCGTCGTCAAGCCGCCTAAGCAGGCGCGGTCTTTGCACGGGGTCGTATCCAGTTTGTGGCCTACGGAGCTTTGTACGACGAACTGAATGAAGCATCTCGGTCCGCTCACACCCCTACTATGGACAACTGAGCACACGATATCACATGCGTTTCATCGCGTAGTCGCATGTAGACGTAATGACCGAAAGCGTTTGTTGCGCCACCAATCCTATCATGGCGCCGATTGATAGTGAAGATCCTTGTACAGGGACGTTGGTGACGGAATCGCGCGGGGAATCAGCAGACCATAAGGGGCTGCCGTGTGACAGCCAAATGCGCGCCCAAAAGCCAACCATGATGGTGAAAAATGCGGTCCATTGGCGTCTACTCTCCGCCCGTCGGTGGGAGCACACGGGTACTCGTCTGCCATGCATTGGCGCGCTCGTATGCAGTTCGCAACGAGGCCACGAGTTCGTCCTTGGGCGATAGGATATAGTCGGCTCCTATCTTGTTGGCGACTCCGGTATTCTCCATTTGACTCCGAACATTGTCGCTGACATCCGCGAGAAATAGACAGCCGCCGTTGCGCTGCAAGGTCTCGGCATAGCTTACCAAGACGCCGAGCGCCGTGCTGCCCATGTTGTTCCGTCCCCGCAACACGACAATCACCGCCGCGTGTTTTGCCTCGCCCGCGTCTGGAACTTCATCCTCGAAATCACGCGCCGCAGCAAAAAACAGACTCCCGTACGGCAGGAGCATGGTGACCGAGTTATCGGACAGGGAAACCGCAGCAGGACGTTCCTCAAAGTCTCCGTCCGCGGTTGGAACCAACTCCATG
Organism: Caldilineaceae bacterium; assembly: GCA_046259705.1. GTDB lineage: Bacteria > Chloroflexota > Anaerolineae > Caldilineales > Caldilineaceae > JASGTU01. Next base: position 1,270 of record JBJYXA010000565.1, on the reverse strand, counting down.
ACCGTCATGCGTTCGGCTGCCTGGAAGATGTAGAGGAAAATCTGGATCACGACGCCCAGAAATATGGCCTGATAAACCGGCACGAAGAGCGTCGCAACCATGGTCAGAGACATGACGAATGCGGATAGGTGATTAGTCCGCCAGATGCTGCGTATCGCATCGGGCCGAATGGAACCGATACCGGCCAGAATCAATATGGCCGCCAGTGACGTCATGGGCAACGCCATGATCAGGTTGGCGAACAGAAGTACGCCCACGACGACAAACAGGCCGGTGAAGATGTTCGCCCAGCGGGACGTCGCGCCTGCGCTGACCACTAACGTGGTGCCCGACACCGAACCGCCCAGTGGCAAGCCCTGGAAAAAGCCCGCCACCACATTCGCCAGCCCCTGCCCCCGAAAGTCGCCGTCCGGATTGGCCCTTTTGTGGTCCGGATTCGGGAAGCCCTGACTGACGCCCGCGGCTTGGACTAGACCAATGATTCCCAAAGCAACGGCAAAGGGCAGCAACTGGGGAATCATCTGCAGCGAAGGCAGGGCGGGCATCGGCAATGACCGCGTAATCGTTGCCGTGTCGCCGACGAGGATCACGCCGTCCCAGTGAAGAAACTTCACAAGCAGCGCGGCCGCCATGATTGCCACCAACATGGAAACGCGTCGGAGTCGTGTGCGATCGAGAAGCAAGATAATGGCTATCGTCGAGCAACCGACGATTACCGTTTGAAGATCCACCAAGTGTACGTGACGCAGAAGGTCCAGGGTTTGCGTCACCTTGTTGGCGCCCTGGGCGCTGTATCCGGTGAAGTCTGACAACTGCGATAGGATAATCACGATCGCGATCCCGGTGAGGAAACCACGCATCACGGCGCTGGAGATAAAGCGAGTGAGATATCCAAGCTTCAGAAGGCCCAGCGCCAACTGGAATAGCCCCGTGAGTATGGTCAGTGTGACCAGGGCGGTGACCTGTTCGGAACCCGAATACACCTTCATGGCTTCGAAGACGACCAGCGCCATGGCGCTGGTGTTGATCACGGCCATCAATACGGAGCTTGTGAATAGGGCGGCCACCGGTGTGCCGACCATAAGATTGTAGAGGCCGAAGACTGGGTTGACGCCGGCCAATACCCCGGAAGCGAGCCCGTCCGGTATCGCGGCAACCGCAGCGATAAGGCCTGCCAACATGTCGCCGACGACGTTGGTGCGGTTATCTCTTTGCGATGTCTGTGTCATCGGACGGGCCGCCTATTCGGTTTGCGGGAGGAACCAGCCGC
>JBJYXA010000564.1:3950-13993 GCA_046259705.1 Caldilineaceae bacterium | reverse complement strand
TGCGCGTGAATCCTATCGACCCCGCGCCGATCATTGCTATCTTGAGCGCCATTTCTTTTTCTCCCGATTGAAGTCGCGTTTGTTGGATTCAGGGTGCCCCTGTACTAGGAGAGAGCGTTCGGTCTGCGCCTCTCCTGAGTCGCCAGCGCGTCGCCCGGCCCCCAAGGAGCCAGCGCGACCGTCCCGTACGGATTGAAAATGATATCGTTCTGCTGTGCAGCGAAACGCCACATGCGCTGTACCAAGTCGTGTTTCACATCTTCGTAAGCCGGATCGTCCGCAACGTTCACCATCTCCAACGGGTCATTGCGCAAGTCGTATAACTCGTCGAAATCGAAGCCGTTGTACACGTACTTGAACTCATGCGTCGTAACGACGCGCTGCGAGTAATAGAGTTCAACGCCGTTGAGCTGATTGTGGAAGGCATCCGGCCAATCTGCCGGAGATTCGCCGGCCAAGAATGGGACAAGGCTCCGCCCGGTCAGGTCCTCAGCGGGAGCCACGCCCGCCAGTTCCAAGAAGGTGGGGGCGAAATCGGCCAGGGTCACGAACTCATCTACGACTCGACCGGGGCGTCGGATTCCTTTCGGCCAGCGCACGATGCAGGGAACATGATACGCTTCGCGGAAAGCAGCGACGCCCTTCAGATAGATGCCATGTGCGCCGCAGTAGTCACCGTGGTCGGACATGAAGATCACGAGCGTGTCGCCCGCCTGTCCAGTCGCGTCCAGCGCGTCCAGCACCTCGCCCAACAATGCGTCTTCCAGCGTGCAGTAGGCCCAGTAGTGCGCGATGGATTCGCGCACTTCGTCTTCGCTAAGCTGATCCCAGTACTGGCGACGCTGGCGCTGCACGACACGCGGTTTGTCCTCCAGCGTATCTCCATAGCTGGCCGGCAGATCGATCTCGCTAGCATCATACATGTCGACGAACTTGCGTGGCACGTTGAAGGGGTCGTGCGGGCCAATCGGTCCGACGAACAGACACCATGGCGCATCCTGCTGGGACAATTGCTCCAGTTCATCCACAGCGGCTTGTATCACCTTGTAATCGTGCAGCGATTCGTAGCCTTTGTCACCGCCATCAGGCAACGTGCGGTACACCTCGAAGTTACCCCAACCCGGGCGGGAAACGCTTCCGCGTGGGCGCGCTTCATCGTCGGGCGTGCGCGGACCGTCACGCCACTCTTCGATGGATACGCCATGATGCGTTCCCGCGACGGCTGTAACCTCGCGTTCTTTCCAGCCGCGGTCTGCGGGTCCCTCGTCGATTGATACATGCCACTTTCCGCACAGGGTACAGTTGTAACCCGCTGCACGTAGTTGCTCGGAGAAGGTCTTGACACCGGGATACAGCCCCGTATGCAGCGCCGCCTCGTTGCATACGTTGTTGTAGACGCCATGACGGCTGGGATACAGCCCGGTCATGAAGGTGGCCCGCGAGGGACAGCAGTGCGCTGTAGGTGTATACGTCTGTGCAAAACGGATGCCGTCCGCTGCCAACCGATCGGCGTTCGGCGTGAGACAGGGGTGACCGGGTGCAACGACATCCCCCTGCTCCTGGTCGGTCATGAAGATCAGAATGTTCGGTCGATCGGGCATGGTGGTCACCTTCTCAGTGTAGGTCATAGGCCTCGAGCTTTCATGTCCGCCAGCGCCCGCTCGTACACGTCAAAGCATTCTCCCTCTGCTTCTTCCGGATCCACATATTTCAGGAAAATTCCCTGCTCAGGATGGTCACCGGCAAGTTCGCGCCGGCTTACCTGCAGATAGCTGCTATCGCTATGGAATCTAACCTCATTCATCTGCAGCAGAATGTATTGCCCAGCATATTTGTCCACGAACTGTCGCATGTGGTCCCGGTAGTACAACGCCTGTTCGCACGTCGTCCGCCGCCACGAGATGACGCGGTCGATAGGGTCGGTCATGGCGGCAAAGAAGACTCCTTCGGGCTGCGGTTCAACCTCTGACATCCAGTCCATCTCGTCCAACCGCACCGTACCGTAACCGCCCTCCGCGGCAACCAGCAGAGAGTTGCGGTCGCGGTGGAACGGTTCGGTCAGCCAATCCGATGTGGGGTCATGGCCCATCAGATAGGCGCCGACTGCGTCCGTGCTTACCGGATGATCGCCTGCGATCAGTACGTCCATAATCCGCGGTGACTCCTGCCCCGTCGCGCTCCACTCACCGCCCGCCTGCGCGACGAGACCGTCAATGATGTTGAGTGCAGGGTCGAAGAGGCGGCCGATGTCGGCCAGCATATAGGGCATACGCACCAGATGGTGGAAATAGTGGCGCGAGCGCCCCTCCGGCTCACGCATGGGCATCAGACCGAATAGGTTTTTCAGCGTGAGCGTGATGCCCATGAAGGCGTGGTTCTTCATGCGCTGCACGTCCACCATCTCGTCGACTTCCATTAGCCGATCCGGCATCACATATTGGCGGAACATCTGCCCGCCTCCCGGCACGGGATAGACACTTAGCGGTGGCATATTGGCGTTCACGTACGGCACGTCAAATTCGCGCATGAGCGACGCCAACTGCGTGGAGTCCACGACGTCAGTATGGTCCTCACGGTGAAACACCGTCGTGTCGGTAAAGAAGAGATCTGCGTCGGTCTTTTCACGCAAGAGACGGATCACTGCTTGCGCCACCTTGTCGCTTACCAGTGTCTGGCGCATGCCTTCGAAGATCGGGACTTGTGCCGTGGCGAAGTCTTGGTTGAACTTGATCCCTATCGTCTTGGCGGCGCCAAGACGGTCCCATGCCTTTGTCAAGGGTTCAGTCGCCCGTTTCAGCGTCTCATATACCTCTTCGTCATCGGCCAGATGGTCGCAGTGCAATGCGCGCACTGTATACTCAAATTGTTTGGAACCCATGGAAATACACCTCGTTCTCCGCTGATATCTCATTCAGCCGGCGCTGTGCCGCCGGCAGAGCACTGTGCCCAACCGTCACGCGGCACCCTAGGATCTCTGTCCCCCGAGTTGCTTACCCCAACAGCGTTTCCTCATCCTCGCCTGCGCCGCCCTCGTCGGGCTCCGACCAATCGATCGCGCCGTCATCCAGGCCGTGGGTTTGGCGCCATTCTTCAAAATCCGCCTCGATCGCCTCCGTCCACTTGGTATCCATTTGGCTCGAGTTGTAAATGCCCTCGCGCAATCGTTGATGGCTGAAGCGTTCGCGCATATGTGTGCGTTCGGAGTGCTCGACGACTTCTTCGGCCAGGTGCGGAGGAATGAAGATGACGCCCGTCATGGTACCTAGCACGACGTCACCGGGCATACAGGTCGCATCGCCTATGCGGCACGGTACGTTCATACCCGTCAGCGTTACGTTGCGGATGGGCGTGGGATCGCAGCCGCGATAGAAAGTGATGAGGTTCGGAATTTCGACGATCTGCTCCGCATCGCGTATGCCGCCATATATCACCTGCCCTCGCTTGGTGCGCGAGGCGATGGCTGTGGAGAGGTTGGCCCCCGAATACGTCCCTTCATAAACCTTTTCGAAGAGGTCGATCACAATCACGTCATCTTCCACCAGCGTCTCGATGACCCATGAGTTCATGGCGCCGATGCGACCCTCTTTGTTGTTCCCTAGATCCATCAAACAATCGTGCAGGTCAGGACGGTGTGGCACAAAAACACCGGTGACCGCGCGCCCGACCAAGCGCTTCTCTGCGGAGAGACGCTGCCAACCGCCGCAAAACTGAAACTGATAGCCCTCGCGCCACATCACGGCCCAGGCTTCCTCCGTGATCACGCGCTCCATTCGCTTCAGTATGTCATCCGGAACACGCGGCCGGCCATCATCAAAACGGTCGCCTTTCCAGAGCGGTGTCAGTTGAACAATGTCGTCACGATTATTGAATATCACGGTGCGTCGTCTCCTGGCTAAGAGTTATGTCTAGTGGACTGACTTTGAATGTTACGTTTGTCTCAAAACGAAAGATGAGGCCTTCTACTCGCCGTACACCGCCTCTCGCAAACCTCTGATGTATCCAATGGCATAGAGCCGGCCGATTCGCGTATAGCCGGGCACGCCATAGGTATCGCCTGCCATGGTCGGCACGTGGTCCGGCCGCAGCACACCCTCAAAGCCGATATCGCGATACGCGCGCATGCAGGCGAGCATATCTGTCTTGCCGTCGTCGTGAAAGGTTTCTTGAAATTCCTCAGGCGTGCCGCGCACGTCGCGGAAATGCACGAAGAAAATCTTGTCCTGGTTGCCGAAATGGCGGATCACCTCGGGCAGGTCGTCCGTCATCAAGGTAAAATTGCCCTGGCATAAGCACACGCCGTTGACGGGGCTGGGCACCAGGTCGATCAGCTTCTGGAAATTCTCTACGCTGCTCATAATGCGGCTGATTCCGCGAATGGGCGACAGGGGCGGATCGTCGGGATGCATGGCGAGTTTCACGTCGGCTTCTTCGGCGACCGGAACCACCTGTTCCAGGAAGTACTGCAGGTTGTCCCACATCCGCTCCTCCGATACCTCACCGTAGTCGGTAAGGGGAGCATTCCGCATCAGATCGTGATCATAGCCGGTGACAAGCGCGCCGCCACGCGTCGGAATCGTGGACGACGTGCGCACAACGCCTACGGTGGCCATGATCTGGTAGCACCACACCGGGATACCCAACCGTCCCATATTACGGATCATCTCTTGCACCACGGCGATTTCCTCATCGCGGCCGGGCAAACCCAGCTTGATCTTTTCCATGGGTGGACGGCTTTCGATGACGGAGAACTCAAAACCAGCATCGTTGTACGCTGTCTTCGCGCGCAGCAAGGACATGTAGCTCCAAGGTTGTTTCTCAGGAGTGGCATCGGCTATCGGGTGCAAGTCGATACCGCCCACCACATGGTTGACGCCGCACTGCTTGGCCAGCGTCCAAAGTGCCTTATCCTCGGGACCAAAAACTTCGGCAATTTTGATCATGATCTCTCCTCAACCAGCTGTCGCAGAGCGGAATAGGCTCGCAACTATGATGAAGGCAATGAAAACAACATTGGATATGAGCAACCTGAATAATCGCGATTTATGCAATGACTGGTGGACCAGGCTCACTGTCGAGGACAGATATTGGATATGGGGTGGTTCGCTGTGAAAGACGTTGTAAGCTTGTCCAATTATAACCCTCGCGAGTTGCTATTCCTAGTTGACGAGGGTCCGCGGCAGCGGTCACGTTGATAGACTTCGACCGGGAGATGAGACGCAGATGTTGCCTGTTCGCACGCACAAGTGCAGACCTGGCGCATCGCAATCACTCTTCTGCGTCGTGTAATGCCGAACCGTATACGACACGCTTTTGCACCCGTTAACACGACGTTCCTGGGCCGGACAGGTAGCCAATCGATAGCTATGGGCAGTACCTAGCCAGCCGGTCATGTCGAACTGGATGATTTGGATGGGATATATGTCCCGAATTCTTAGGGACACTTGTCCCTAGTCAGCGGCCCGGCAATGTCGTAAGATATGTTCAACATTGCGCCGCTACGAACGACTAAATATCAAGTAGCAGGTGCGGCACTTGACAAGCTAATTATCTACCCTGAGCTGTACATAGGGTGATTAACGGTTCCTCTCCTTGTGTTTCTCCTTTCTGTGTGGCAAGCAAGGCCCCGCTCCTGCGGGGCCTTGCTTGTTCTGCTGTTCGTCTCTTTGTGAGTTCATCTAGGCAGTCGACCGAACTGCCATGCATGTGCGACGTGCGCCTAACGCGTTACCGGGCTCGGACGTGCACCTTTAGCGTCTTCCCTGCCGCGAAGGCGTGAAATGCCTCTTCGAAACCGTCGAAATCCACGCGATCGCTGACCAGCCGCGATACATCGACCACCCCGTTCGCCAGCCAAGCAATGGACGGCAAGAAAGTATGGCAGGCGGCGAAACTGCCCACGATTGTCCAGTCCCTACTGAAGATGTCATAGGGGCGCAGCCGGACCGTGGCATCGTTCGGCGCGACGCCAAACTGCAGATAGTGCCCGCGACGACGCAGGTAGTCGAAGGCCTGCTCGATCACCGCCGGAACGCCGGTCGCGTCCACCACAATGGGGAAGCCATCGGGCGCGAGTGCCCGCAGCTCGGCGGAAGCGCCGTCATCGGCGACAATGGCTTCGCGTACGCCGAGATCGCGGGCCAATGCGAGCCGCTCCTTTTTCTTATCGACCATGACGACCCGCGCGGCGCCGCTGTGTAGGAATGCCTGCAGCAATTGCAGGCCCATAGGCCCCGCGCCGAAGATCAATACGTCGTCGCCGGGCCACGTACGCAGCCGTTGCAGCGCGTACACCACACAGGACAGGGGTTCGATGAAGGCTGCCTGTTCGTCAGAAAACCCTTCCGGCAATTTGTAGCAGGCGCGGGCCGGCACGGCACAGTACTCTGCAAAACCGCCAGGCCGGGTGATGCCGACTCCCTCCCAGTTGCTGCAGTGGTTGGCCTGCTCCCGGCGGCAGAAGTCACAGTGACCGCAATCAAGATTAGGGTCCACGGCCACTCGGTCGCCGACAGCCAGATAATCGACTTCACTGCCTATCTCCACGATTTCGCCGCTGAATTCGTGTCCAGGGATTACCGGAAACTCGGACATGTATTCATCGTGGAAGATATGGACATCCGTCCCGCACAGGCCGCACGTGGCAACTCGCACGACGACACCATCCGCTGCGCACTGCGGATCCGGCACGGTCTCCACTGAGATTGTTTCTGCCTGCGGAAAGACGACTGCTCGCATGACATCGTTTCCTATTCTAGATTCACAGAGATAAGCTGCTGTGCGTAACGACAGAAGGTTAAATACGAAGAAAGCGGGCTATCGCCCATACTCGGATTGCAGAATGGAGTAGAAAGCCACATCCTTCCATTCGCCGAAACGTCGAGACGAGTGACGCAGTGTACCCTCATACGTCATCCCTGCCTTCTGCATCACGCGACCGGAGGCCGGGTTATGGGTCCAGTGTCGCGCGTAGATGCGGTGCAGACCCAAATCGTCGAAGCCACAGGAAATCACCGCCCTCGCCGCCTCGGTTGCATAGCCCTGTCCCCAATGGGGTTTTGCGATCCAGTAGCCCATCTCCGCTGCCTCGACTTCCGGCCTCCCGGTTATGCCGATGGCGCCGATCAGGCTGCTACCCTCTAGCAGTTCGATGGCCCACACCAACTCGTCCCCCCGCTCCCGTGCCGCCGCTTGCCTCGCGAGCCACTCCTCGGCCATGCCGTCTTCGTAGGGATAGGGAATGCTCGTCGTCATACGAGCAACGTCGTAGTCACCTGCGTATCGCTGAATATCGCCGGCGTCCTCGGATGCATACGGTCGCAAATGCAAGCGTTCCGTCTTCAAGTGGAGTGGGGCCGCTGCAAGCGTTTGTTTGAACGGCCCTTCCGGCATGCTACCAGACACAGTAGCCGCCGTCGATGACCATGTCATGGCCGGTCATGAAGTCCGACGCCGGCGCCGCCAGATAGACGACAGCGCCCTGCAAATCGGACACCTCCGCCATGCGCGCCATGGGCGTCAAACGCATCCATTCCAGCTCCATGCGCCGGCCATCCGGCGTCTCCAGTAAATCGCTGACCAGCATCGTCCGTGTGTAGCCAGGACTGATACTGTTGACGCAGACGTTGTTGGGCGCCCACTCCGCGGCCAGACTGCGCGTCAGATGGATTACGCCTGCTTTGGACGCGTTGTATGCGGACTGTTGCTGGGGTGTATTGACAATATGGCCCGACATTGAAGCGGTATTGATAATCTTGCCATAACCCGCCTGCAGCATGACGCGCGCCTCCGCCTGCGCACAGAGAAAGACGCCAGTCAGGTTGAGGTCGATGACCCGGCGCCACTCGGCGGCCGTCATGCTCTCCGCGGATTCCCAAACGCCGATGCCGGCGTTGTTCACGCCGATGGTCAGGGTGCCCCAGTTATCGACCACCGCCGCCACCATTGCCTCCACCGCCGTCTCGTCTGTGACGTCCGCGGCGATAGCCATAGACCGGATTCCCTTTTCGGAGAGTTCGTGGGCAACCTGTTCGGCGCGCGCTAGGACGATATCGACGATGGCTACCGAAGCGCCTGCTTCGCCCAGCGCATGCGCGTAGCCGCGGCCGATACCCTGTCCGCCACCGGTCACCAACGCAGTGCGGCCATCCAGGCGAAAGCGTTCGAGAATCGGCGCAGCTTCCAACACACTGTCACTCATTCTAGATTCCTCCGTTGCCGATGCAGCTATGTTGCCAGGGTAACCATGTAGGGGCTGAATAGTTACTGCCCTCTTCGGCCCCGTTGCGACACCTGTATTTAGTCAAAAACGATCACGACCTTGCCGCTTTGCCCTTCGTCGGCTACGCGATACGCTTCAGAGGCCTCGTCTAGTGTGAAGCGGTGCGACACAATACGATCCGGCCGCAACTCCCACTCCAGAAGCTTTTCCACAAGGGCCTCCATGTGGCCCAGACTGGTTACCCAAGAGCCGTACACCGTGATCTGATTATGTATGATCGTCTGGCTCACGTCGAACTCAACCGTATTGCCTTCGCCCACCATAGCGCAGCGGCCCCAACGTCGCGTCCCTTGCAACGCCAATAACCGGCCCGCCGGTGAACCGGAGCAGTCGATAGCTACCTCACACCCCTGCCCGTTGGTCAAGTCCTTGATTTTTCCCAAAGCCGCGCCATCCGCGACCACGGCGTGATCGATAGCCCCTCTATCCAGGGCGAAATCCAACCGCGGTTGCGCAATATCTGCGCCGACGACTTGCGAAGCGCCCATCCCTTTGGCCACGAGCCCCGCGGCCATGCCGACTGGGCCCATCCCCGTAATAAGCACGCGGTCTTCGCCCGAGGTGCGCATACGATTCAGGGCCTCATACACCGTGCCGAAACCACACGCGATGAGAGCGCCGTCTTCGTAGCTTAAGGGCTCCGGCAGCGCCACACACGTATTCTCTTCCGCCAAGCAATAATCGGCGTGACCGCCATTCCGCTGCCATCCGTAGGCCGCGCGCAGGTCGGATGTGCAGCTAATCATGTAGCCGCGCCGGCAGTCGTTGCAGACGCCGCAACCGCTGATGTGATAGAGGATGACGCGGTCCCCTTCGTGGAAGCGTTTGCAACCCGGTCCCACGGCCACGATCTGCCCACAGGGTTCGTGCCCGGCGATAACGCCCTGATACGCTTCTGGCCCGTGGCCTAGATGCTCTCGGTAGATGGCGCGGATGTCGCTTCCGCAGATGGACGAGGCCTTCATCTTGAGCAGAACCTGGCCGTGGCCGGGTTCGGGAACGGGATACTCGTGGATTTCGACAGTGCTGTTTCCCGGTAGCACCGCCCCGCGCATCGTTTTCGGCAATTCGGTCGCCATTTCTAGTGCTCTTCTCTATTTGTGCTGGAGTCGCTCGCTGATCATGCCGCCGCCCATGGACGGACTTATTGGTCCAAAACGATCTGTGCCTTCACCGACGTGGGCGGCATGGCCACAGCAAAGTCGAAAGCCTTTACGCTCTCGTCGAATGGGAACGTGTCGGTGATCAACGGCTTCACGTCGATCTTGCCGCTGCCCATCAATGCCAATGCGCGCGGGTAGACGTGAGCGTAACGGAATACGTGCTCTACCCGCGCTTCCTTCACCTGCGCCGCCACCGTGTCATAAGAAATGGGCTCCAGTGGCATGCCGACAAAGACCACGACACCGCCGGGGCGCAGAGGAGCGAAGACACCTGACGCGGCCCGTTCATTCCCGCTGCATTCGAAGACGATGTCTGCCCCCCAATCATCGGTCATTCCCATCACCACGCTGCTTAGATCACGTTCGGCCACATTGACAGGCGTAATCGGGCCTAATGACGCAGCCAGATCCAGCTTAGGCTGCACTACGTCCGTCATCACTACCTGGCTGCATCCACCCGCCAGCGCCGACAGTGCGGTCACCATGCCGATTGGGCCTGCCCCCATGACGACGGCGACATCGCCGGGCACGATTTTCGCCTTCGTCGACGCATGCATACCCACGGCCAAGGGTTCGACCATTGCGCCTTCGGCAAAGCTCAC
>JBJYXA010000564.1:0-3850 GCA_046259705.1 Caldilineaceae bacterium | reverse complement strand
TAGTAGTGCACGTCGCTGCCACAGATGCCGACGGTATGGATTGCGATTCGAACGTCGGTGGGTCCCAACTGCTCTTTCAACTCGATGTCCCGGAGATTCAGGACATCCTTTTGCTCCAATACTAGCGCCTTCATTTGGCTACTCCTCTAGATGTGCATCGACTAAATGTGAATCGATACGCGCGCCTCGCCCTGATGCGAAGTTCGGCGAACGCCATTTCAGCCACCGCACCAATCTTTAGGACCACCCTGATTTTGTCAGGCCGAGCAAAACAATAGATCGTCTCTACTGTGCCCAAGTTAAATCTATCGTAGCTCCGCTCCCTGGAGTTACCTCATTCCCGTCAAGAGCGATCTGGGTTCTGCGTCAGCCCTTTCGCACGATCAAGATACCGAGCAAAACACACAGGACTGTGGATATCCACAAGGTTGGGAACGGGAAGAGGGGCTCAATGAAGCGCATCCACAAGAGGCTTACTGCGACAAAGATGACTACGCTGATGAATACACGGTCAAAAGTGTTTGTCTCGATAGGCAGAAACCCGCGACGACCTTTATGCTCGACAGGCGCTTCAATTACGGTCTGGTCCGTCATATGCCTTTTACTCCTTTACCGCGCCGAAGGTCAGGCCCATGACAATATAGCGCTGGACGAAGATCAGGAACACCAACGCCGGCAACATGGAGATCATTGCCACTGCAGCCATCTCACCCCAGTTGGTGCCCGTAACTGTGACGAACTCCGCAAGTCCCGTGGTGATTGTGCGAGCATTGACGCTGGTCAATTGCGCAGCAAACAGGTATTCATTCCAGGCGAATATCCAAGTTAGGATCACCGTAACGGCAATGCCGGGCGCTGCCAGGGGCACGATGACGCGCGTCAGCACTGTCCACATGCTGGCCCCATCCACAAACGCCGCTTCGTCTAGCTCAATCGGAATGCCATCCATGATGCCCTTCATGAGCCAAACGGCAAAGGGCAGGTTGAACACACAGTAGAGCAAGATCAGCCCGATACGTGTGTCAAACATAGTCCAGTCGCCGAGCTTAAACACGCGTGTGTAGAGCAGGAATAAGGGCAATAGAAAAGCCGCCGGTGGCGCCATACGGTTGGTAATCGTCCAGAAGAAGATATTGTCCGAACCCGGCAGCTTCCAGCGCGACAAGGCATAGGTCGCCAGCACAGCCAACGTCGCCACCAACAGCGCATTAGATGTGGCAATCACAATCGAATTGATGAGATAGCGCTGAAACGTTGGATTGGTGAGGGGTTCAATATAATTGTTCTGATAGAACGAAGAGATGATGAAACTCGGCCGGCTGAACAGCTGGACACGGCTGCGGGCAGATATCACAAACATCCAGTAGATCGGGATGAGTGTAATCAATGTCATTACGATCCAGAGCGCATAGACACCGATCCAGCCCAAGGTCGACCGGGACTTGTTTGTCATCATATCGGGCCCATCCTAGCTTTGTTGCCTGCCGACTCGCGACAATACAATGAATAGCAACCAGGCAAGTACAATCGTGAGATACAGGACAAGCAACGACATAGCCGAACCGTAGCCGTAGTCAGTACGCGGCAGCACAGCTCTCCAGATGTAGATGCCCACATAGTGAGTGGACAGGCCGGGTCCACCGCCCGTCAGCAGGTACACTTCGTCCACGATACGTAAAGCATCCATTAGGCGGATAAACAACGTGGTGACGATCACGGGCATCATCATTGGAATGGTCAAGAAGCGCAGCACCTGTGCCCTGTTCGCACCATCCACCAGCGCCTGCTCCATTGGTTCGCGTGGCAGCGATGACAATCCCGCTAGCATGGTCAAAGTCACAAAGGGCGTCCAATGCCAAACGTCCATGAACACCGTTGTCACAAACGCGTGTGTAGCATAGCTGCCAGTTCGGTAGTCGAAACCAAACCATCGATCCAGATAGAAAGGAACCAGCCCAAGACCAGGAATCGTCAACAGCCGCCAGGTAGCGCCCACCGCGATCGGCGCTACCAGTAGAGGCAGCGCATGTATGGTGCGAAAAACAGCCTTGCCGGGAAAATCCTGCACCAAGGTGCTCGCCAGCAGAAAGCCAAGCACCATCTCGATACCGACCGCGATGCCAGTAAATGCAAACGTGCGGCGCAATGAAAACAGAAAATCTGAATCAAAGACCAACCGGCGGTAGTTGTTGGCCCCAGCCCAACTCGGCCTTCCCGTTGCCGAAAAAACATTCCAGTCGAAGAAACCGACAACCAGAACGTAGAGGAACGGCAACAGACCGATGATGATAAGTATGAGTAGGGTGGGGGACAACAGCCCCCACCCCGTGCGATTGGATCGCATCTCTTCGCCCTACTTACTCGCCGTAGCCGAGCTGCATCATCGTTTCTTCTGCAGCAGCACAGGCGCCATCCAGCGCCTCTTCCGGCGTTATCTCACCGGCGATGGCTTTCCAGATGAAGGGATCGATAGCACCACGCAGTGTGTTGTGGAACGGGAATGGAGGCGCACCCCGGAACAGGGGTCCCCATTCCTTCATCTTTGCGTAGTAGTCATCGACCTTGGTATTCATCTCCTGAATCAGCGGATCGTCAAAGGTCGAATTCATGACGATGCGCGATCCAGCAGCCGCCCAATCGGCCTGTACCGACTCCTGGCCGACGAACTCCAGCCAGAGCAGCGCCGCTTCCTTATTTTTGGAGGAATGCGGTATGCCGAATGCACCACCGTCATAGTAGCCGACGTACCCTGCGCCGGATTCTGCGTCCGCCATTACGCCTTCCGAAAGAGGAGGCATGGCAACGCCCACATTGCCGACAACCGACGAGCGATCCGCATCGGTCGCGATCCAGGCAGCGTTCTCACCGTACACGAAGCCCTGGGCCGCGCGGCCGGCCGCAAACGAAGCGGCAACTTCGTCCCACGTGCTGCTGGTTGCCTCGGGCGGTGCGTACTGCAGCAAGCCTAGCCACCAGCTCAATGCCTCTTTGGCCGTATCGCTGTTCATCTCGCCGCCGTTGTCGACGCAGGCCTTCCAGGTATCCAAATTGACGCCCCAGTTGTAGACCCCAAAGGTCGGCGCTATCGTCTCAAAGTACTCATAGGTAGACGAAGCATGCCCGGAATGGCCCTGCACTGTCGTGCCCCACAGGTCCATATCGTTCTCTTCACCATATTTCGTGAAGAACTCGGCGATGTCCCAGTACTGCTGGTGTGTCGTCGCCGGGGCCAGATCATATCCGTACTGTTCCTTGAATGCGGCCTGAATGTCTGGATCGTTGAAGAGATCCGTGCGATAGAGATAGACCTTGATGAAGGCCTCCATGGGCACACCAAACAGATCACCGGTCGTCGGGTCCTTGAAGTTGTCGATGAACGACGTGAACTTACTGGTATCAAAGTCCGGTGCGACCAACGACGAGTCGTCGGCCATCATCGTCGTGAGGTCTGCCAGGAAATTCTGTGCCAGATACGTGTAGATGATGTCCTGCTCGATGTACACAAAGTCATAGATGCCGGTGTTGGCCTCCATGTCCTTGATGGCTTTGTTGTACATCTCATCCCACGAAGTAACTTCAAACTCGACATTGATGCCGGTCTGCTCGGTGAACATCGGCGCAAGTACTTCCTGTGCGTAGCGCGACGGAGGTGTACTTTCCGACACACCGCGGATCGTTACGCCGGCATATGGCGCGGCCGCCTCAGTCCACCAACTTGCCTCTTCTGGGGCCGCTGCCGCTTCACTTTCGCCCTCAGCGGCTGCCGGTGCTTCGCCGGCAGGCGCCGCAGGTACTGCACATGCCGACAGCAGTAGGCCCGCCACAAGCAGAATGCCCAGGATTGCTACAA
>JBJYXA010000563.1:0-11794 GCA_046259705.1 Caldilineaceae bacterium | reverse complement strand
CGTGTCCAGCATTGCGTGCGTGAGGCCCCACTGCAGCGCGGCGCGCACGTTGGCTAACTCCGGCCGGATTTCTTCTAGCACTTCGTAATGGCGCAGACCATAAACCGCTTCTCGACGCTGGTCCAGAAAAGCGGCGAACGCATCTGCATGTCGCGTCAGAGCCTGCGACTCTGCATCGGGGGATTCGGCCAGCTTCTCGGATGCAAAGTGACGAACGAGTTCATGCATGGTGTAGCGACCGTCCGCCTCCCACCGCAACAGTGAGCGGTCCACCAGATTTGCTAGTAAAGGCAGCGTTGCACGTGCGACCGCCTCGGCCTGCTTACGCCGAAAACCGCCACGAAAGACCGACAGTTGTGCGAGAACCCGCTTCTCCGGTTCATCCAGGGACTGCCATGAACGCTCAAGCGCTGCGTGCATGCTGCGATGACGCTCCGGAACGTTGCGCATGCTCGTGGTGAGAAGGTCCAGACCCTCGCCGATCTCGCTTGCAATGGCACGGGGGCTCATGGATCGTGCCCAAGCTGCTGCGAGCTCGATGGCCAGCGGCGTACCTTCGACTAGTTGGCAGATACGCACGATATCGTCCAGGTCTGCTTCCGCATCGAAATTGTGCCGCATGCGCCTTGCGCGCTCCACGAAGAATTGTACCGCCTCCCACTCACTTGACTCCTGCACGCCGGCATTAGCTGTGGGGAAGCTCAGACCGGAGACACGATACAGCCACTCTTCTTGTAGATTCAATACCTCGCGCGATGTGGCGAGGCAGCGGACATGAGGAGCCTCGCGAAGGATCTCTGAGACAAGCTGGGCGCCGTCGAGCAAATGCTCAAAATTATCAAGCAGAATCAGCAGTTCCTTTTCCGCCAGATAATCGACCAATTGCTGGGCCGCGTTTTCGCCTACAAGCTGAAGCCCGACTGCCAGCGCGATGGTCTCCGGCAAGTACTGGTCTTCAGTCAGCGAAGCGAGGTCCGCGTAGACTACCCCATCCGCATACCGGCCTTCCATGCGCTTGCCAACCTCTATAGCCAACCGGGTTTTGCCGATTCCACCTGGCCCAAGTATCGTAAGCAAGCGGCATTCCGATTCGTCCAGTAGCGCGACAGTGTCCGCCAGCTCTCGCTGACGGCCGATAAATGGCGTGGTCTGTACGGGCAAGTAGACACACATGGGCGTTTCGTGCAGGCAGCACTGGGCTTCAACTTCGATGCTCGTCAGTTACGTGCCGTCGCTCTGCACGCCGCAATTATAGCGAGTTCTCACCAATCGACAATCCCGTCTATTTACACATGATTCGTCGTCCGGCCGAACACGGCGCCATAGAGGGCAGCAGCTAGGACGTCGGCCGACCCTGCGCTTGTAGCATCAGCTTGTTTCCGAAACCAGCGGCTCAGGGATTCCGCTCGTTTCCACGAAGAAACACTGGAAGGATGCGTCGACGCATCCTTCCAGTGTTTCGTGCCCAAGTGTACGGCAACCTGACTCACTTCAGAGTTGACCGGCTGCGATATCCGCCAAAATCGTGCTATCCTCCGCCAGCAGTTTGATTGCGCCCTGTAGCTGACAGCATCCGAATCGCCTCACCGGCGCAGAAGCTGTTCGCACTATGCATAGAATCTATTCGACTGGCGCTGGATCTTCGAGGAAATTCGTGAACTCTGATACTACTTTCCATTCTCCATCCATCTTCTCCCAGTTGAGCATGCAGCGGCCGATATAATGTTCTGGGGTGCCTCCATCCTTTGGCGTCGCCGTCTCTTCCCATTCGGCCCAGCGGAAGGCATGGTCGCCATGCACCCAGAACTTCTTGATGGTCAATGTGCCGTTGACATCATATCCCTCAAAAAATGGCCGCAGGCCCTCTTCCAGCGCCGCCTTGCCGATCACCTCGGGCGACCCAGGCGTCACGGAAATCACGTCATCTGCATAGAAGGTCAAATAGTTATCCACGTCTCCGCTGTAGTAAGCCTCCTCCTTGGCAATGGCAGCAGCGCGGAACTCAGCCTCCGCGGCGGCGGCCACTGGATCCGCAGCGGCAATTGGACCGGCCCCATCGATTACTTGGTACCCTGTTTCCTCCTGAGCCAGCGCAGATTGGGGCTGAATTGGCTGGCAGGCCAGCAGAAGCGCCGCGAGAATGCAGAACGTCAAAGTGACACCAATCGATCGAATTGTTTTGTGTGACATACAATGTCTCCTATCATGCGATGATTGGACTGCCTTCCGCCATTGTTTCCGTGCGATGATGACGCCCCGCCGTCGATTGAGCCACTTCCGCACAGTTCCTCAGCGTTGGGGCAACCCGTTAATGCCGACCATGCATGGCTGACCGGGGCAGCCATTTTGCAGTATCGCGGCGCAATGGCGAACCGGCATCTAGAAAAGGTTGGTTTGTGGGTTGGTTGTCTTCTTAGCGGGTGGAGCCGGGCAGATGTGACTTGGTTCAAACCTATCGGCCGTGGTCCTCGCGTACGGCGATACCTTCCATCGCTTGAAGGGTCAATGCAGCACGTTACCGTAACAATCCAAGTTCTCGGGCGCGCTTGGAAGCTTGTGTCCGGTTACGCACAGCCAGCTTGCCGTAGATATGCGCTGTGTACGACTTGACCGTTCCTATCGAAATGGTCAGTTCCTCGGCAATTTGTGGGTTTGTACGGCCATCGGATAGGAGCTGCAAGACTTCTAGCTCGCGTTCGGTGAGCGGTTCGATTAGTTTCTGGTTGGCAGTCAATACAAGCTTATCGATGGAGGAGCGGCGCTCGTCGGCCGTCAGTTCTGAGAGCCAGCTCAAGGTATCAGCAATGATCTGGGGCAAGTCCAATACCGATTCATCTCCCGGAAGGGGTGCGCTAGTCGGGTTCCCCTCGACCGTAACCTCCGCCGACAGAGCCGCTATACGTTCTGTTAATGGTGCATCAGCCGATGGATGCGAAGGCACGGCTTGCAGCAAAATCATGGCCTCTTGGACTCGGTCTGCGGCTGCCAGGAACTCCGCCACGTCAACGAGCGTACGCAGCGCGCGGGGCCAGTACTGAATGGCCAGCATGATTTCCAGTGCCCGAGTATACTCGATCGCAGCCTGCGCCACATGGCCCTCCGCGGCTGCGGCGTTCCCTAGCCCTTGGTGTGTAATAGCCCGCCCGCCAGGGTCACTGATGCGTTCGTACAGGGCAAGACTGCGATCATGCAGGCTCTTCGCCTCGCGAGAGTCTCCCACTTTGAGTGCAAGCTCGCCTAGTTTGTTGAGAGCGACGGCCATTCCCTCCGGGTCTACTGCGCCCTCCTTAAGTGCATAGCTCTCTTGATACAACTGTCTCGCGCGCACTACATCGCCTTGAGATTCCGCGATTGCGCCCAATACCGTCAGCACGTTCGCGTGGAACCAACTATTGCCGCTGCCGTGGGCAAGCGATGCGGCGTTCTGCCCATAGGACCGGGCTTGTTCCAGATCGTTTCGCGCAAGATAGACGTTGCAGAGGACATAGTCAGCGATCATCAGGTTGCTCTCATCGCCCCGCTCCACGGTTCGCTGGTGCGCCTCCATCGCATAGGTAAGCGCCTTTTCATAGTTCCCTTGGACATGATAGGCCAGTGCCAGCGCAGCCAGGGGCTCAGAATCAAACCCACTTGCGGGGTCAATCTCGAACTCGGTCAGAATCGCTTGCGCACGCTCGGAATACGCCACTGACGTTTCAAGTTGTCCGAGCCGGATGTAGCACCAACCAAGGTAGGCATAGCATGCTGCCAAGGACTGGAGCACCTCAGGCGACGAATCCATCTCGACAAGACGCCGGACCATTTGTCTCAGCACTTCTGTGTTCTGGCGGTAATGGCCGCGGTAGTCACAGTAGATGTAGTATCCGTACACAAGCCGGTTAAGTATTTCGACGTCCGATCGATCCATACCCCACTGCTGGGCGGCGAGCACGTTGGCCAGCTCTGGTCGAATCTCTTCGAGAATGTCATGTTGCCGGTGGCCAAAAATTTCTTTTGCCCGCGCATGGAGAAAGGCGGCGTACGCCTCGGCATGTCGCTCTCTGGTAAAGGACTCAAGATCCGGGTCGTCGGAAAGCTTGTCGGCCGCGAACTTCCGGACCAACTCATGCATCGCGTACCGGCCTTCAGGTTCCCGATTCAGCAGGGACTGGTCCATGAGCTGCGCCAGTAAGGAAAGCGATGCGCCCGTCACCAGTTCGGCCTGCTCACGGCGAAATCCACCGTGAAAGACCGACAGCTGAGCTAGTGTTCGCTGCTGTGATTCGTTCAACCGTTGCCAGGACTGGTTCAGAGTTGCGTAGATACTCCGATGCCGGTCGGGCATATTTCGCATGCTCGTGGCCAGGATCCCAAGTCCAATTTCAAGCTCATGGGCGATAGACTTGGCGTCCATCACCCGTGACCACGAGGCTGCCAGCTCAATAGCCAGCGGCATGCCTTCCACCAGCTCGCAAATCCGTATTACAGAGCCGGGATCGGCGTCAACGTCAAAGTTAAGGCGGACGCGGCTGGCGCGTTGAATATATAGTTGCACCGCCTCGGAAGTCCGGACCGCTTCCCGGGGATCTTCAACGTCCTGCGGCAAACCCAGACCGTGTAACGGATAGAGCCATTCCTCCTGTAAGTTCAGCACTTCCCGTGAGGTCACAACAAACCGTACCGCAGGAGCAGCGCTCAGAACAACCGAAATAAGGTTTGCACCTGCCGGAGGCTGTTCGAAGTTATCCAGCAGCAGGAGAAGTTCCCTATTCTTCAGAAAGCGAATCAGCTGCTCCGTCGTTTGATCGCCGACCAGCTGCAGCCCACTACCTTCTGCGATGGTCTCCGCCAGATAGTGCGCATTAGTAAGCGACTGCAGGTCGACGTACACCAACCCGTCATCGAATCGACCGGCAACGGAACGCGCCAGTTCGACGGCCAGACGCGTTTTGCCAATCCCGCCAGGGCCAAGTATCGTTACGAGACGGCACTCGGGGTTCTGGAGCAACGCGTCAAGGTCCGCCACTTCTCTGCGGCGGCCCACAAACGGTGTTTTGTCGATCGGAAGATTGGTTGACATCAGAAACCGTAGTGTTTGAAGGGACTCTGCCCGGCGCGCCGCAATTATAAACACATCTCACACCTGTACACCAGGCCATTTTCCACATCCGACAAACCACGAGGAAACACCATGCTTGCATATGCCTGGCAGGAAGTCGAGTTCTCCCTCACCGCTTCTAGCGACTGCGCCAATCCGTACACCGATGTAGAAGTATGGGTTGACTTCACCCACGACAGCGGCGAAGTTTTGCGCAGGCCGGCATTCTGGGACGGTGGACGCACGTGGAAAGTCCGCTTCGCTTCCATCGTCGCTGAAGGAGCGTGGACATGGCAAAGCTTCAGTTCAAACAAAGACGCCGGGCTGAACGGACAGACCGGAACGATTGACTGTACGGCTGACCTGTCCGCGACCAATCGCTTCTACAAACACGGTTTCTGGCGCATGTCACCCGGAGCGCGCAGCGTGGTTCACGCAGACGGGTATCCGGCTATTCTCGTCGCGGACACACCCTGGGCGCTGCCCTGGCGCGCCACGCACGACCAATGCCGCATCTATGCTGCGGATCGCCATGAGAAAGGCTTCAACGCCGCCTTGCTCATGAGTGTGCAGCCGGACATGCACGCCCGCGGCCCGCGCGATCGGACAGCCGATGAAGGCTTCGACGTGGGGTTCGAGGACCTGCAGGATGGCCACATCAACGTTCTCAATCCCGCCTATTTTCAGTACGTCGACGGCCTCCTGGCCATACTCGTCGAACACGAGATCGTGCCGGTCTTGCAGCCTGTCTTCATGGGCTTCGGCTGGAAGGGGCTGAGTGTCGCGGGCCCGGTACTCCCGCCCCACGAGTATGCCCGCTACTGCCGCTATCTGGTTGCGCGGTATGGCGCTCGCCCCGTAATTTATCTCGTTGGCGGAGATGGTTCCGGCTATGAGCCGCAGGTGGCCGCCGGCGGTGAGGAGATCGAGGAATGGGACGCATATGGGCAGCCGACCGGCATCCACTACCGTCCCCATGCAGATAATCGCGCCCACCAGGATACGCTGTGGCTCGACTTCCAGTGGTGCCAGACGGGCCACAACGGTGAACACATTCCGGAACGCGTGACAGACATGTGGCGCAACTCGCCGGTGAAGGCGGTCGCGAACGGCGAGCCGACCTACGAGCACGGTGGACGGCGCGGGAAGGCCGCAGGCTGGTGGCAAGGACACGAAGCATGGAGCAATCTCTGCGCGGGCGGGACCATGGGCGTCGTCTACGGCGCTGGCAGCATGTGGCAGTGGCGGCTGCATCCGGACGAACCCGGCCATACACCTTTCTTTCTAGGAGAGGGCGCTGGCTGGCGTGAGGCGCTCGACTATGAAGGTTCGCGTTATGTCGGGCTGCTTGCACGCATCCTGGACGGGCTGCCCACCACCGATATGGAGCCGAACTGGGAAGTTACATTGGGCCGTCGCGGTCTGCTCGTCCCCCGCAAGCTCTTCATCGCCTATACAGAGGATGCCGGTCCGCTAAAGCTCTTTGGCGGTGAGATACCGACCAGCTACCGCGTCGTCGATCCACGCAGCGGCGAAGTCCTGCGCGAAGGCGTACTCAACCCGGCATGGGCGCCCGACGGCAGACCCAATACATCACCCGGCGCCTGGATTCCCGACGAAGGTAAAGGCCCGCGCATCTACATTTGCTATAGTGATGCCGCGTAAGCCGTTCCCGCTATCGGCGTATGCTTGCAGAAGACCAGGATTTTGGACGGGGTATGGAGCCGGTATCTTCCTGAAAGCTGCGAGCTTCTTGAAAGATAGTAGCCGTTACGGCTATTCATACCGCAGCGCCTCGGCTGGATAGATGCGCGTGGCCTGCCATACCGGCACGATCGTGGTCAACAATGAAAAGAGATACGCTGCGATCACGATGCCAAAAATGGTCAGCCAAGGAATGGCCTCCGCACTTGCCAAGCCAACTTCGGGAAATGACGTCTGCAGCACAAGCCCCCCCAGCACCACGCCCGTCAGCGCGCCAATTAGCAATCCCGACAGTGCGATGAAGCTCGATTCCAACACAAACGAAAGCCCAACCATCTGTCGCTGAAAGCCAATGGCGCGTAGCATGCCCACCTGCTGCCGTCGTTCCACCACCGCGCGCGTCGACAGCACTCCCAGAGCGGCGATGCCCACGAGCAGGCCCAAGGCCATGAAGCCCTGCAATAGACGTAGAATACCTGCCATCAATTGCTGGCCTTGTAGGAAGCGATCCTCGAGTACCACGGCATTCAGTCCGTTAGGTACGAATGCCCGCTCCAAGTCGCGCGCCACAGCGTGAACGTCGGCACCCTCACGCACCTTCACATAGTCCTGCACGTCCGCCGGCTTCTTGCCGAGCACATCCAGCAACACACTGGAACTCGTCTGCAGGCCGCTCCAGGCCAGCGATTCGTCGTCCGCCAGCACGCCGATCACCTGCAGCGTACGCGACGGAGGCACTTCTTCACCTGATTCCGCGATCGCCTGCACTTCGACAAGAGTGTCAGGCAAGAGTCCATTTTCGATGACCACGTCCGGCAAGAAAAGTTCGTTACGCCACATGTCGCGCCGTTCATCGGCCCCGTCGCCGGAAGACCCGAAGTCACTGCCGACGTCGAACTCGGTCGAACCCTCGTCGTATCTACCTCTGCGTTCGTTGCCCAGCTTGCGGGGAAGGATCACGGCAACGTCCTCGCCTGCCGCCAGGGCTCGCCACACGTCTTCGTCACTCTCATAGCCCTCTGCGCGCGCCTGTAGCGGGTACACCTTCATCGCCTGATCTGCATAGCCTGCGTTCAACCCATTGATACCCGAATACATCCAGCGTCCGCCGCCGGCGCGCGCACGAACCACGTCGCGGGAGACCTCGCCCACGACATCTACTTCCGCCAACACCGATTCGTCCCCCTGCGCCGCCAGGGTAGCCTCAAAGTCGTCCACCGGGCTGAAGAAACTCAGGAGCGTAGGCGACACCTGAATATCAAAACCGGCCGTGCTTTGCTCGTCCAGCGTCACCAGTGACTGTGTGGCGTGGATAACGACCGCCATCACAACGACGGACGCCATAATCATGGCGAACAATACCATGGTCATTCCGGTTCGAAAGCGCGTGTTCAGCGGATATGCGATGGCGGTCCGCAACACTGGTCGCAGCCACGGTATGAAGCCTAGCGCGCGGCTCGCCAGCCAGCCGATCGCGTCTGCATTGACCATGATCACCATGATCGCGCCGACTACGATCAATATGGCGCCCGACAGAAACACTAGTGGAAGCTGTATGGGACTGTAACTCCACAGATCGGGCGCGATTTGCGGCAGCCAACGCCCCCAGGGCAGCACCCATAGCACCAGCAGACCCAATCCTGTCGCCGAATAGACGATCCGGTCGACGGTATCCTGGCTCGTATCCATTTGTTCCAGCACTCGTCCGACCAATAGCATACCGCCCAATAACAGAAGCGATGCGCCGAGCAGCGCGCCGCCGTAAAGCCCGTGCGGCGTTGTGTATACGAGTAGCCCGATGCCGCCCGCAGCAACCAGAGCGGGCAATGCCCAGCGCCACACGCCGCGCAGTCCCCGTCGTGAATGAATACCGCCTCTATCCGGGAGATCGCGAATCGCGCTGACGATGTTCATGCGACTGACGCGATACGACGCGACCACGATCACCACAAAGGTCAGCACCACACCTAAGCAGTATGAAATCACGATCGACTGCCAGCTTATGTGAAACGATACTTTGAACAGATCGGCCACTTGTGCGTTGAACCGTCCACTGAGGTTGCTGAAGAGGTCGCCGATGAAGGCTGTCATGGCCAATGTCACGCCGATGCCGATGAGCACTCCCAACGCGGACGCGGCCAGAGCATATACCATCCCCTCCGTCACAAACATCTGCACGACCTGCCGGCGCTGTGTGCCCACTGCACGCGCCATGCCGATTTCGCTGCGTCGTTCGGCGGCGAGCATCACAAAGATCAGGAAGATGAGCAGAATGGCGGCGAGAATGGACAGGGCGCCAAACAGCGAGAAGACCGATGAGAAGACGGTACCGCCAACAGTTGCAGCAATGACGACGGTCGATTTGCTCAGCGGAACGACTACGTCAAAGGAGTTCAGGCGCTTCATCGCGTCCTGTAGCTCTTCTTTGTCAGCCTGGGGCAAGTCCAGGTCAAGCAACCACGTGCGCAGCGAGGTGTTCATCAGCGGCTCGCGCAGATCGGCCTCATCGTCACCGCCTAGGACCGCCAATAATGTCGTTACCTCCTCTTCGGAGGCCGACTGAATGCCTAAGGATTCACCTATGGTCTCGAAGATATTCTGCACAAACTGCGGAATGTCTTCTTCTCCATTCGGATCCATAGGCGGAACCTCGAGCAGACTTGGAGCGGCCTCCTGTACGATTGGCGCTACCTCCGGCCGCCTGAGAACAGACCTGATCCGCTCTACCGAATTTGGGTCCATCGCCAACATGGATAGGCGGTCCGTGACCTCGTCTGCGTACTCCAAGCCGGACAGCTCATCTCCGACGTTGGAGACCAGCACCGTGTTGACCTTGTCATTCATGAAGAGAAGCTGCTGCGCCTCGGCTAGCGGCATCATCACCACCGGTACCAGCGCGCTCATGGGCCCCGCCTGTTCCACGACGGCGCGTACGCGAAAGCGCACGGGCAGCGGACCGACATACACTTCCACCACGTCGCCTGCGTGCGCGCCCAGGCGATCGGCCGCGAGACGGCTCAGATATATGTCGCCCTGTCTCATTTGAAGGCCATATTGGCCGAGCACCCTGTCTATTTCGTACCCCAAGGTGTTCAGATTCACCGCGCGCAATAGGTCGTTTGCCGTATCACTCACCGCACCAAGCGTATCCTGCACCTGCCCCGTAATCTCGCCCGTCTGCTCGTCGGACAACCCCAGCGCGGTGGCAATAGTCCCCACGTCCAGTTTCTCGATACCCATTGCTTCCAGCGGAGCCGTATCGACGCCAAGTTCTCGCAGCGTTTCCAGGTCTATGCTCAGGTCCGGCAGTTGGTTTGCCGCGATACCGGTGAAGATAGCGCCAAGTCCCGCGATAGCTCGCGCGGTTGGCGAAGCTGCATCGCCGGTTAGCCGTCCGACCTGGTTCGACACCAGCGAAAACAGGTTACTCGCCTGCAGGAAAATGTTGCCTATCCCGGGCTGCAGACTCGTCATCTCCAGCGGTCTGCCGTCCACGCTGACCAAACCAAACGTCTGCGGATACTGGTCGTCTACGGCGTAGATTACGCCTAGGGGCTCGCCGGCGCCGGTCGACGTGTTGCGAAGGATGGTTGGAAAAACAATCGCGCCCGAAACACCGTCGATGAGCGGTTCCGCTTCCGCCTCGGTGCGCAACTGCTCCAGCCGGTCCACGCCGAGACTCGGCAACCCTCCCTGCACAAAGGCCAGCACGCTCTCCAAACCGCCCGCGGTCAGGTCCCCAAACGTCTGTTCCAGCTCCGACACGGCGGCATCCTCGCCGTCGGAAGACTCAATCGTTGCGAACAACGACAGTATGGGCGGCGCGATGATTTCGTCCACTTCCCCGTAAGCGGACACGGCTTGCCGCTTGACGGAATTGCTCAATGTATCGCCGGTGCCGAAGGCGCTGATGATGATGATTGTGCTCAGCGTCATGCCGATGACGATCAAGACTGACTGACCTGGCCGGCGCACCAGATTGCGAAGCCCGATCTTCATCAATACCGGATTGCGCACGGACAGGTATGCAAGGAAGAGCAAAATAGCCGTCACCGCACCGATCATGAAGAGAACGGTACTGGCCGCGAAATTGGATAACAGATCCATCGCTATGCCTCCATGCCGAGTGCGGACTGAGCTTCGTCGGTAGAAGACAAGATCTCTCCATCTTGCATACGCACGATTCGATCACAAAGCGCGCCAACCTCAGGGTCGTGCGTCACAATCACAAAGGTCTGGCCGTTTTCCTGGTTCAGGCTGCGCATCAGGGCGAGCACGTCTCCAGCCGCGGCGCTGTCGAGGTTGCCCGTGGGCTCGTCCGCCCACACTAATGCCGGGTCATTGGCCAGCGCCCGCGCGACAGTTACTCTCTGTCGCTGCCCGCCGGAAAGCTCCCCGGGGCGATGATAGAGCCGGTCGCCGAGGCCTACCTGTTCCAGCGCCGCGATCGCCCGATTCCGTGCGTCGGCCGTTCGCAACCCACCTACAAGCAACGGCAGCTCGACATTCTCCACTGCATTGATGACAGGCAAGAGGTTGAATGTCTGGAAAACAAAACCCATGCGATGAGCTCTATAATTGGTACGCTGCCGGTCGCTCATCTCGCGCAGACTGGTGCCCTCTACATACACTTCACCGGAGTCGAACTCATCCAATCCGGATAGGCAATTCAGCATTGTCGTCTTGCCGCAGCCGGACGGGCCCATGACGGCCACCATCTCACCGGGCATTACATCGATGTCAATTCCGCGCAGTGCATGCACCTCCACCTTGCCAAGATGGAATCGTTTGTGTACCTCTCGTGCGGAAACAATTGGCGCATCCATTGCTGTCCTACCCCTCTATCTATTCAGGCTGTGGGCCGTTGACGCATCCATAGTCAAGATGTCGAGCGCTCTGCCGCACCAAACAAATACATGTATGGCGATTGCAGCATAGTAGCCGCTTTCAATGCACGCAAGTAGGAATGCACTTCATAACACTACGCAGGTTCTGCCGAAAGGTTCTTTGAAA
>JBJYXA010000562.1:0-1562 GCA_046259705.1 Caldilineaceae bacterium | reverse complement strand
ACGATCGAGGGGTGGTCGGATTCTTCCGGTTCCACCGGGGCCACAAGTTTGCCTCCACCGCGCTGATGTCGCCCATGACCGTGGCGTTTGTGAAACAGATCGAGCGTTTCGCCGAGGATGAACGGGTGGACCTGGTCGCGTTCGACAAGGGAGAACGCAAGGACGACATCGCCCGCAGATATCTTGCGGGCTTCGAGTACGACGAGGGGGTGCTCTTCATCGGCAAGGCCCAGGAGAAAGCCTGGGTGTTTCGTAGCGAACGCCGCAACAATACCCAGACTGGCAAGTCATACGCCTTCATCGTGCGGACGACTGCGATGGTCAACCACTACTACTTCTACTGCGTGGATAGCGATTTTGGACCGTTCTTCCTGAAGTTTTGCTCGTACTTCCCCTACACGGCCAAGCTCTGCATCAACGGCAACGAGTACCTCAAGCGGCAACTCGACAAGCGACGGATCGCCTACGAACCGTTGGACAATGGGATCTTGTCTTGCGCGGAGCCAAGGCGGCTTCAGGCGATCGCGGACGGGCTCACAGCTCACAAGATCGATACTCTGCTGCGCAAGTGGCTGCGCCGGTTACCTCATCCCTTCACCGCTGCCGACCGAAAGGCTGGCTATCGCTACGACCTCTCCATCGTCCAAGCCGAATTCTCGCTGACTCAGGTCCTCGATCGACCCGTGACAGGCCGTATCTTCTTCGAGGAGGTGATTCGCGAGAACCTGGACCTGGGGCGCCCCAGTCGGGTGCAGCTGCTTTTTGACCGTCGCATCTGCAAGAATACTCCAGGACGCTTTCGTACCCGCGTCGTCACCAACGGTGTAACCCCTTCCCTCCACGTTGACTATAAGAACTCCCACATCAAGCAGTACCACAAGGAAAGCAGAGCCCTACGAACCGAGACGACTATCAACGACCCCCGCGACTTCTGCATCGGCAAACGGCTTCAGAACCTTCCCGCTTTGCGCAAGATCGGCTTCCAAGCCAACCGACGACTTTTGCACGTCCAACAAGTCAGCCACGATTGTGCCGTTGGCGAAGACGCTTTCCGGCGGGTGGACCAGCCCGCTGTCGTCGCTGGACAACGTGTTCCCGCACTTCGCTTCTCCGACCCCAGAGTCCAGGCTCTGCTCAGCGTCCTGTTGCTGTTTCTCTTTCTGCCTCGTGGTTTCTCCAATGGAGACCTGCGCCCGCATCTTGCGCGCTTTCTCGGGCTCGATCCGAACCTCATGACACCGGGCAGGATGAGTTACGACCTCAGGCGCCTGCGTTTGCATGGGCTCATCAAACGGATCCCTAAGTCCCATCGCTACCGTCTAACCCCACTTGGTCTACGTACCGCGCTTTTCTTCACTCGGGTCTACTCGCGCGTACTGCGGCCTGGCCTTACACACCTCACGCCGGTGACGCCGGCGACACCTTCGGCACTCAGAACGTCCTTCGAGAAAGCCGAAAAGGCCGTACTCAACTGGTGCGAACAGGCCAAACTTGCCGCGTGAGCGACCCGTCATCAAACTTGACCCAATCGCAATCACTTTTCCGCCTTAAGAACGCTAAGA
>JBJYXA010000561.1:0-1647 GCA_046259705.1 Caldilineaceae bacterium | reverse complement strand
GGAAGGCCTGTGTTGCCCGCACACTCGATTGTGTAGCTGATCTCTTGGCGCGGCCATCCTTTGATGTCGTCCAGCGTGAGCGTCATGGGGTTTTGGACAAGACCGGTGATTTCCAGCCGCCAATCGCTTGCATCGATTTCGGGACGGTCGTAGTGGGTAATAGCGAAGAATTGCTCGTTGGATGTAATCCAGCTATCCAGCTCTTCCCAATTCAGCTGCTGGGCGATGACCTCGGGCACCGGATTCTCTGGCATTTGATCCAGCCAGGGAATCACCTCTTCGCCTGGCTGCAGAGGTGCTGCCTGCGCGAACTTGATGTTGTTGAGGAGGGCTAGTCCGGTCAGGGCGACGCCTCCTTGGACCAACAGATCACGGCGCGACATTGTAGGCTGTCTCATGGGGAATCCTTTCTGTGAACTCTTCTTAAGCATTCGTGGACGTACTACTGCACGGGCAACGCTAGATATCAACAATACTCGTTTGACCTGTGTCCCTATACCTAGTCCGCTAAGCCGAAACGAAATACCGGCATCCGACAGTGGACCATCTCGCCCGTACTCATCAGCACGCTAAAGCGAGAGCGCTACATTGTGCTCTTGCAGGGTAGCGTGAAAGATGGAGAATATCGTCTATCTACGGTTTATCTTGGAGTTTATCTTGGAGTTTACCCGGCCATGCGACAGGAGAAGGCAAACAGGTCGAAGACTGGGGCTGAGGGATCGACTGCGTGTGCGTACTACCTATTTAGCAAGCCACGCGCACGCGCCTCTTCAATGGCAGCGACGCGATTACGTACCAACAGTTTACTGTAGATGCTGTTCGTGTGGGCCTTAACGGTCCCTACGGCAACCACGAGTTCATCCGCGATTTCGGGGTTGGAAAGCCCCTGCGCCATCAGAAGCAACACCTCGTACTCACGTTCAGTCAGTGGATCGATCGGTCCGTTCTCTTGCGCAAGCGGCGCGAAATCTTGCAGTTCTGAACGCAACAAGATGATCAGGGTTGGCAGGTCCATGGTTTCGGTCCTATCCTGATCCCCGCAGTCACCATCCAACATTGCGTTGGCAACCTGCTGCTGATGGTTCGTCGCTGCGCGATGACTGTGCACGAAGCGCAGAATATCACAACCGCGTTGGCGCATGCAGTTAGCCATCATTAGGTCGGCGATATCGAGTAGGATGGCAATGACCAGTGACGAAAAATTAATCGCGTCTGCCGTAATTAGGGCATTGCGAAAGTACATTGCCGCCTCTTGCGATCTGCCGAGTTGCAGAGCGATCTGGCCCAGACCACGTTGTGCCGCGGCCAGTCCACCTTGATCATTTAGGTCACGATAGAGGCTCAAACTCTGCTCGCAGAAATCGCGGGCGATAACGAACTCGTTCTGTAAACGTGCGAGTTCGGCGAGTTGTACCAGTGCAAGGGCAATGCCCTCGGGATCATTGAACTGCTCGCGAATCTCTAGGGCTGCCCGAAAGTGAGATTTTGCCTCGGCGTACCGCTGGGTAACCATGGCAATCTTGCCCCACTCAACCAGGCAGTAGGCCTTTAGGTAGGCGTTGCCGACATCATCACACGCGCGCGTAGCAAGTTGGGCATTCTCTCGCGCCTTCTCAACCTGTCCGAGACCGCCGTAGGCGCTGATCA
>JBJYXA010000560.1:0-3446 GCA_046259705.1 Caldilineaceae bacterium | reverse complement strand
CCGCGGCTTGTTGATGGCGAACATGAGGATCGCTGCCGCGAGCAGCAGCAGCACCGTCAATAGGTCAGTGGGCATAGCATCTCCGGGGCGCGACTCATCGGCTGGTCCACGATTCCCCAGGCCGCAGCGGGTGTCCGGATCGAGGCATCGCGTCGTCCAACGACAAGCCAAACGCCCAAGTATCCCTTATCCCACGCCCCTCCTGCGAACACCGGCAGCAGACCGAGCCCCCCCGCCGGAGGCCGGCTCAAGCCGGCGCACCTGGAGCGCCACCGGGACTGCCGGCTTTCGAGCCGGTCCGCGAACTCCTGATACGTCTGCCAAATCGCCGCCAGGTCGGTCATCGGCCCCGCCGGCTCCACCTCGGGGCCGTATTCACGAACCACCGTCGGATGATTCACCGCCAGCGCCCCCGCCGAAGCGCGCGAATGGCCCCAATCCACCATCTCCACCCAGGGCGCGCCCGCAACCACGCCCAGAACCCGTATAGCATCGACAATCTGCACCACCAGCCAAGCCGCCAGAGACCTGTCCCGCCCTGCCTCGGACAGATACCTCGACCCATGCTGCGTCTCCAGGTCCGCCAGCCGCCGCCGCTTGGTCGCGTCCAGAAAGCCCTCAGTGCGCACCACATACCACCGGCGCCGATCCGCAAGGCCCTGCGCTTTCTCCCAGTCCGCTAGATACTTGGACCAAAAACGCGCGACCGGCTGTTAGCGGGTTGACATGGGCAGAGATAGGGGAATACCTTCTTGCCGCATACAATGTAAGCTGATGAGACAAGGCGCTGCAGCCGCGGGGCATCGCGACATTGCGCTAGGGCACCAGTGTTGCTGCTAGACAGATCCCGCCTGGGCTCATCATCTTTGAATTCCGCAATATCCAATATTCCCAATTCCAACGATAACACGTTCGCCGGTCGGGACTTTTTACCCGCACTTCTCCGTTCTTACCTTGCGACAAATCATGAAACTTGCCACAGGCATAGCAGTTGCGATTTGTGTAACGCTGCACGCTTGCGCCACACCACGCGACCCTCCAGATGTCTCCGACGAAACGGTGCGCGCCAAACTCGCGTGTAACGTTAGAGACTTGTGTCGCAACGATCCAGAGCCACAGGCGTGTTTCGCGGTCAATTATGAACATCAACTGGCAGTTTATTATGGTAAGGAAAATGAAATATATGGCAAAGATTACAATACCGACTACGGCGACATCTTAGCGGAACGCCAAGCTGAATTGCTTAATTCCGCATGTTCACCCTTTTGATCATCCTTGCTCATGGGAAGCTAGAACATCAACGTGCGAGTACTTCTCGTCGCAGAGTCGATGCAGAACAAGGGGCAATCCGCTAACAATTAGCTGAGTTCCAGACCAATACCGCGCGCCAAGTTCATAGGGCCGGTTAGCCACAACGTTAGGGATGTGAAACGGCCATAGAATACTGATCCATGACCATAGAACCAGCATACTTTCAGATAGCGTTCTACGTCGTGAGTCCATTTCTCACGTTTCTTGCAGTCGCTATCGCGTATTTGGCGATCTATAGGCAATCGAAGCCAAATATTATTGTTCATTACGAGCCAAGCGACGATGCCGGGTCAATAATTGATTTGGTGGTTCAGAACTACGGTGGCGGAACGGCCAAAGATGTCCAGTTCTCCAAAGCCATACCCATCCTATGCTTTGGCATTGAGCAGGCAGACCCTGTCGATAGTTCCACCTTCTTACGGGTGAAGATACCAATTCTGGCGCCCGGAAAGTCGCTTAGATACATGGGCGGTCAGTACGGAGGCCTGCTCGCTCAGATTGGCGATGGGTACCCTGTTACTGCCACATACGACTACCGAACGCCCTTGCGGATAAAGAAGAAAGGCAAAGACACTTCCGTTCTCGATGTTCAGTACATGGCCGCGATGCACTCCGGCAACAGTGCGGCTTATGATCTAGCGGATGCAATGAAGGGTCGCAACAACACTGTATTCATCAAGACGAACAAGCAGCTAGAAATGATAAGCAAGGAATTAACCCGGATCGCTGCCGTCTTGGAAGACTCCAATGAATCGGCGTCTGAGAATGCCTAACCTTAACGTCAGGCGCAGCAAAATGTAGAGAGAAAGGGGTCAGCGTCAAGGAAAATTCGGCAGCAGGGCTGGGATTTTATTGTGCCTGGCCCCTTATTGTGTCCCTTATTCCTACGGAATTCGACACGGGTATTCGAAATGAAGCAAAACGCAGTCTTCCTTGGCGCAACAGTTTTGCTTGGCGCGGTTGCCAGTTCGTCCGTCAGAGCCGAACAGGACGTTTGCGACTGGCTCGCCAGTCAAGCCCGACAAATCATGAAGGCTCGACAATACGGATATGAAATGAGCAAAGCATTAGCACAAGTTCGCGAGCTTGCGACGCGAATTGAACAAGATGCCGAAGCCGACGGTGCCGCCGGTGCCGGTGCGACTGTCGGCCGGTGGTTGGAGAGCATGGTAGACCACGCGTACGAGCGCCCAAGGTTCTCAACAGACCAGTACCGACAAGATGCAATCACCGACTTCGCGAGCAACGCCATGCTGGATTGTCGGCGGGCATTCAAGTGAGTGCAGAGTCGGCTACGGGTACGGTTTCCGTAATTCGAGTTCCGGGAACCGAGTTCCAGGGACAGTTTCCGTAATTCCCCGTGGCCGCTGTTCAGCAGAGGAGAAGAAATTGCCTAACACGCCCACAAGCTCCGACGCCAAACTGCGGCCTTAGCTCTCGCTCAGGCCACAGTTTGCCGCGGGCTGTGGTTGACGTTGGGCGTGGAGACCACGAAAGGGCCATCGCAATCTCGAAAACAGGCCGATGCCAACGCTCCTGCTGCAAGACGGGTTCAAGTTCTTCTTCTACGCAAACGAACACGAGCCGAAACATGTCCATGTTGCCA
Source organism: Caldilineaceae bacterium (assembly GCA_046259705.1). Classification (GTDB taxonomy): domain Bacteria; phylum Chloroflexota; class Anaerolineae; order Caldilineales; family Caldilineaceae; genus JASGTU01. The sequence goes on along the minus strand of JBJYXA010000560.1, from coordinate 529 downwards.
AAGGCGATGAATACGCCAAGATTGAGCTACGCACGTTTGCAGTAAGAGCAAGCTACATGAAACCGAAGGATCTCAAGAAGGCATTGGCCATCGTTCGGCTTCACAACTATGAGTTCGAGGAGCGCTGGGATGACTGGGAGAGCAAGCGGTAAGGCGGTTCACTTCGACGACCGCCACCTCCACGTTGAGCTTGAAGACGGCAGGGTGATTTCCACACCCATGCATTGGTATCCAGAGTTGCAGGCCGCAACGCTGCGCCAAGTCGGCAACTACGTCTTCATCTGTCGTGGCACGGGCATCGAGTGGCCCGACTTGGATTACCATCTGAGTATCGAGAGCATGCTCGCATACGCCGAGGAGAGGCACGTCGCATGACATCTCAACCAAATCGCCTAACCAGTGTCCCAGCCCGAGCGCATGCTGCCGAGCCGCCGTTGCCGCGGGCGGCTCGGCAGCATGCGCCGGGCTGTGGTTAACGTTGGGGATGCCAACCCTATCAACGCGCTCCGATCGGGCTGGCATCCGTCCC
>JBJYXA010000559.1:0-3495 GCA_046259705.1 Caldilineaceae bacterium | reverse complement strand
GACTGGCACCGAGCCGTACTGCTGTATGGACTTCACCCAGGCGACCATCGAGCCTGCTGCGCCGAACCCCAACGGTGTAACGACCGAGTTCCTGCGTGCCAGCGAAGCGACGGTAAAAGACTACCAGGGCAAGCTGGTCACGGTGCCTGCCGATACGCCTCGGTTCCAGGGCGCGCGGTGGGACGGCAGCCAGTGGCACGCAACGACGCCAGAGGGTGCACCCATACGCGGGATCACGTACCTGAACGAGCCAGCGTCAACAAATCTTTTAGATAATCAAGATATTTCTACATGGGGTGACGTAACTACAAGCCCTACGGTAGTTTTGTCCAGTGAATTATCTCCTCTGGGGACGCAAGATGCTTATTTAATAACGTTTCCTACTTTGAGTTCTGCAAAAAGGTATTTTGTAGGCCCAAGTACAATAGGCAATAAAACTTGTGTATCCGGCTATGTAAAAGAAGTCGATACCAACAAAATTAAATTGAGAGGGTTTGGGTTGGGAGATGGATTAGAATTTGATCTACAAACAGGAGAATCGACAACAGGTGCGAGTAGCTGGACTGATTCCGGAATGGAGCCTGTTGGCAATGGATGGTGGCGACTTTGGGCTGTCGGTGCTATAGCAACTAAAACAATGTATTGTTTTGAGACAAACGAAGAAGCACCTTCAAGTTTAGTAGTGTGGGGTTTACAGGTCGAAGATAATGTAGATTACCCTACTTCCTATATTCCCACTGCCGGAGCCTCTGTCACCCGCGAAGCAGACGACCTGCGCTACATCGGCGGGCCAACGGCTGAGATCTCGATACAGATTGGTTTTGAAAGTGGTGCAGCAATTCCGAATAGCAATGATTTTCGCCTCTTTGGGTCGAAAAGCAGTGATAATAATGAAATAAGAGCGGCTGGCGCAAATAACTGGAATTTTGGCATAAGCGCCGGTGGCTTTTACCAAAATATGAATGACATTGCGGCGGGTAAGAGAGTGTTTTCCGGCGGATACGAAAATGGAAATCAGAAAGTCTATTTGGATGGGGGGCAACGTAACGTACAAGCTGTAGTGTGGAGTCCAAGCCATAGCAACCAATATATTCAACTCGGTCGCTGGAAAGACCAGCCAACCACAATCCCGCTGCGCTTCTCGACCTTCAAGCTCTGGAACTCGGCGCTGCCGGACGATGAGCTGAAAGCTCTGTCCGGCCAAGACTGGAACTGCCCGGAAGACTGACGATGGCAATCCATTGCATTTTTACTGCGCCAGTCGCTGACCTTGACTTGATGGTTGTCGGTGAGGGTGAAGATGCGGTGCACTACGACCCCAACGCGAATTGGCCCCCGGCTGTGCGGATGCCCGGCACGCGGGAGATTTCGGGGCGCGCTGCCGTGCATCTGGTCTACACGGGTAGCAAGGATGATTTCTACGCCTCGAAGCCCGCTGGATGGACCGTAGCGGCGCTCCAGGAGGCCCAGTACGACCCTTATACAGATAACGGTCAAGGGCTGCCTGTGGGCGTCTACTACGCGCTCAGAGCCAACTTCGCCAACTACCTGGCCGACATCCCGGTGTTCGACGCCGAGGGCAACCAGACCGGCACAGAGCGCCCGACGGTGCCATGTCCGTTGCACACCTACGCTGGCGCGATGCAATGGTGGTGGGATGGGACACCGATTATGCCAACGGTATGGGATGACGACGAAACACGCTGGGATGACGACGAAATTCGTAGCGAGCAAACGTATTGGGATAAAGTCCGATGACGTCAAACATCAACCCCGCATGGCCCAGGGAGCAGCAAGCCAAGACGGCCAACGTCCGCGCCAACTTCGCGGCGGCGAAAGCCGAGATCGAAGCACTACAGGCCGAGGTCGAAGAACTGAAGCGCGTTGTGGACACCCAGTCGCTGGCGGGGGTGTGGCGATACTTGACCGACACGAACATGGCCACGTCGCCGGGCAACGGCAACATCAAGTCCGATGGTGCTTCGCAGGGTGAGATCAGCCAGTTCTCGGTGTCGCGGTACACCAAGGGGTGGATCGACGGCGCCAACGTGTTCCGGGCACTGGCCGCCGGAGACCGGGTCTACTTTCAGGAAGAGGCGAACGCCGATAACTCCGGCACGCTGCAGATCACCGGTAAGTCCGAGCAAGCGGACTACACGATTTTCGACGTCGAGCTGGTCAGCCAGACGGGCTCGGCGATTCCGAAGAATGCTGACGTGGTAGTGCGGTTCACGTTCCACCAGCCGCTGAAGAACCAACCGTGACTCAAGAAGCAGCCAATTTCTTCGAGCTGATCCGCCGCGAAGGGCTGATCGTCCTGGCGTTGGCGGCGCTGGTCTGGCAGGTGTACTGGCTGACCGACATGACGGTACGCATGGACCGGCAGTGGCGCGAAGAGTTGAAAGAGTACCGCACGCTTCAGATGACTCAGAATCAGGAGCGTCTGGAGAGGTACCAAGAGTTGTCGGTGGCCTGGACCAAGCTGGATGAGCGCGTAGCGCGGATGAAGCGGGTGCTGATCGACCAGGAGCACGCCTGCCGTACCATATTCGGTAAGACTGACAGCTTCGGGACCCTGAAAGACCCCGTGGAGGACAGCGAGCAATGAGCGACTGGAAAATGAAAAGCGCCGTGCTGGCGGCCATGCTCCTGCCGGCAGTCGGTTTTTCATGCCAACTGACTTGGGACACGCCGGCGAATGTCGAGTGGATTGAGTCCATCGCCTTCTTCCGCGACGGTGTAGAAGTCGGCACAGCACCACCAACGCCGCCAGCAGACTGCGCCGACATCGGCGTTACGCCCTGCTGGGATTGCATCTACACGGCGCGGTTCCGACGCGGCGAAGACGAGTCGCCGGACAGCGAGCCGGCGGCCATCGAGCTATCTGGCCCGATGGGTATCACTATCCGCCCCTCGGAGAGCACGCAATGAGCGAAGCCCCGTTTGCCAACGAAACAAAAGCGTTCGTGGCCCTTGCGGCTCGTGTCGAGGCGATTGCGCGCCGCCAAGTGTGGATAGCTGGCATTGGGGTGGCGGCTTTCCTTGTGCTGCTGGCGCGCTGATGTGGAGGATGCTCCATGCTGCGGGACGTGCAGGCACTATCACGCCGGTATGCCGAACCCTTGGAGTGGGGTGCCGATGGACAACGGGCTTTGCGTCTACTTCGGACGCCGGGTGCTGGTGCCGTTTTGGGCGCTGGCTTACACGGTGAGCCGAGAGCAAGGCAACGGTTGTAAAACCTGGGAGCGCAAGCAGTGACAGACTCTGAAAAGCTGATCCAGTTGATCGAGGAGCTGCGCCAGCGGCACCAGATCCCGCCGGCCATGATGAGCAATATCCACGCCTTCGTGGGCCTGATCCGCTACTCGGAGATCGTGCAGTAATGAGCTTCAATAGCCTCGGCAAGCGCTCGCTCAACGCTCCAGCCGTAGACAAACAGTCGGCTGTAGAGTGCCTTGTAGTGCAGTCCGAGGCGTCGTGCCCACTCCGCAACAG
>JBJYXA010000558.1:0-26282 GCA_046259705.1 Caldilineaceae bacterium | reverse complement strand
TTGGAGAGTCATGATATGAAGTCAATTGGCAGCATCTCTGTGCTACCAAAGCTGCCGGCTGCCATCGATAGGTTGCCGGAATTGGCGTACAATCTTTGGTGGAGTTGGCGGCCCGACGCCCGCGAGCTGTTTGCACGCTTGGACGTCGACCTGTGGAAGCAACTTAATCACAATCCAGTCAAGATGATTCGTGAGGTGGCACAGTCGAGCTTGGACCAGGCTGCGACAGACCAAGCGTACCTCGCCGCGTACCGGAACGTGTTCGACGAATTTGACCGCTATATGGATCCCGCCGCCGACACATGGTATCGCCGCAACCACGACGGCGAGCTTAGCAACGTTGTTGCCTACTTCAGCGCGGAATTCGGATTGCATGAAGCTCTGCCAATCTACAGCGGTGGCCTGGGCATCCTCAGCGGGGACCACTGTAAGGCAGCCAGCGACATGGGCCTGCCTTTCGTCGGCATCGGTTTTCTATATCCCCAGGGCTACTTCACACAGGTAATCGACGAGTACGGCACGCAGATCGCGGAATACGAGAAAATCGACCTCTCCGAAGTGCCGGCGTCCCCGGCGCTGGACGAAAATGGAAACGAGATTCTGGTAAGTGTAGACTTGCCCGGTCGCACTGTGTTCGCCAAGGTCTGGAGCATCCGAGTGGGACGCGTGACGATCTATCTTTTGGACACGGACGTCCAGCGCAATGCTCCCCAAGATCGTGAGCTAAGCGCGCGACTGTATGGCGGCGACCGCGAAGTGCGTATTTGTCAGGAAATCGTCCTCGGTATTGGTGGCGTCCGGGCCCTGCGCGCGCTGGGTTTCGAACCGGTTGTCTGGCATATGAACGAGGGCCACAGCGCGTTTCTGGGCCTGGAACGTCTACGCGAACTTGTCGTCGGCCAGGGGCTCACGTTCGACGAGGCCGTGGAAGCCGTGCGCTCGAACAGCCTGTTTACGACGCACACGCCGGTACCGGCCGGAAACGACGCATTTTCATTTGAGCTGATCGACAAGTTCTTTTGGCAATGGTGGGGACAGCTAGGCATAGACCGCGATCGCTTTATCAACTTCGCGAGACAGGAATTAGAGTGGGGGCCGCTTTACAGCATGACCGTGCTCGCACTGCGATTGAGCGGCTATCATAATGGCGTCAGCGAACTCCACGGCGAAGTAAGCCGGCAAATGTGGAATTTCCTATGGCCGGAGACGCCCGTTTATGAGGTACCCATTGGCCACATCACCAACGGCGTGCATACGGGGACCTGGTTGGCCAAGGAGTTGAAGGAACTATACGACGAATACCTTGAACACGGATGGATGGAGAAGGTGGCAACCCTGGAGGCTTGGCAGGGCATCGAACGGATTCCCGACGCGGAACTCTGGCAAACGCATCGGCTGCGTAAGGAAAAGCTCGTTGCTCATGTGCGCGAGCGCGTGCGGACACAATTGTTACGTCACGGCGAGAGTTCACAACGTCTGCGCGGAGTTGCATCGCTCCTCGATCCGGATGTCTTCACCATCGGGTTTGCCCGCCGCTTTGCCACATACAAACGGGCGACGCTACTGTTCCGGGACCACGAGCGCATCCAAAAGATCCTGTCAGATCCGGAACGACCCGTTCAGATTGTGTTTGCCGGCAAGGCCCATCCCGATGACGAGCCTGGTAAGGCACTGATTCGGCGGATCTACGAGCTGAGCAAGGAACCTGGTTTCGAAGGAAAGATCGTCTTCGTAGAGGACTACGATATAAACCTGGCCCGTGATCTCGTGTCCGGCGCGGATCTGTGGCTGAATACGCCCCGGCGTCCGCGCGAGGCGAGCGGTACCAGCGGGCAGAAAGCGTCGCTATGCGGTGCGCCCAACTTCAGCGTACTGGACGGCTGGTGGGTGGAGGGATATGACGGTGAGAACGGGTGGGTAGTTGGCGAAGACCGTATGTACAAGGATGAGCAGACCCAGGATGATGCGGATGCCGACAGCCTTTACCATACGCTGGAAGAGGAGATCATACCCCTGTACTACACGCGCGATGTCAACGATGTCCCGACGGGCTGGATCCGAGTCATGAAGAACGCCATCGAGACGTGCGCCCCTGAGTTCAGCACTCAGCGTATGCTGATAGACTATGTGGAAGAGTACTATCTGCCCGCGGCCGAAAGCGGTGAAAAGTATGCAGACGACGATTATGCGGCTGCCAGACGACTGGCCGCTTGGAAATCGCTTGTTAACGAACGTTGGGACGGCGTGCGCATCAACGCAAGGCCCTTGAATGCCCAAGACCTACTTGTGGGCGAACCACTTCCTGTACAGGCCACTGTCGGACTTCCTGAAGGGCTCACAAAAGCCGATGTTGCGGTGGAAGCCGTATATGGAAGGGCCGCACGCCATGGAGATGTGGAACAGCCCATGGTGGTGCCACTTCAGCAGGCGCCCAGCGCAAGTGGCGGCATTGTGTACACCGGTATGCTTGTCCCCGAAACTAGCGGAACATTTTCGGTTGGCCTGCGCGTACGCCCTTACAACGACTTGTTACTTGATCCGTACGAGACGGGCAGGATGCGCTGGGCCTAGGCCGGCCAACGGCCGGTGGCAAGGTTAACGCCACCGGCCTTCCGCTTTATTATCAGTTGCTTCGTCGACTAGCACGACCGATCCGGAAGGCGTATTCCATATCCAGCCATGCTCGAACGGTTGTGCATACGCCCCGTAACCGTGCTCCTCTTCTATAGCCCAGCCGAGTCCCTCGCGCACATCGGCATCTCCACGCCAGAGCTTTCCAAACCCTCTGATTGGCTGATAGCCGCCGCCGGGCGGTGTAAGAGATGGATCCGACTCACGTTCTCCCTCTTCGAATGTGTCTTCGTACCGTTGCCAAAGACCATTATCGAAGAGGACGATGATCTCGCTCCTGTCGCCGTCCCAGATCATAGCGCCTCGCTCGAAACGCTGATATGCGGCGGGGACGAGCGAGGCAAACTCCGTGAGCGCCCATCCTAGGTCCGATTGTGTCTGCGGAGATGCCTCCCACACCAACGCAAGCGAACCTACCGGATGGAACAGTCCTTGCGGCGGTTCTGAACCAAGCAGGCCGCTGGCTGCCTCGGACGTATCCGTTGCGGTAGCCGGCTCGTCGGCTTGCTCCTGGGCAGGCGTCACCGCGGGCTGAGCGGTGGCTGCCGGCTCTTGCGCAGCTACCGGAGACAGGATCCAGAACTCACCGGCATTTGTACCGACGACAAGCTCGTAACTGCCGTCCGCGAGAGGCGGTGTGACCGCTAGAGCCGTGAGTGCGTTGTCGTAGGTTCGCCCTGCCAGTCGCGGATCCCGCCAGCGCGACCAAGTGTTGCCGTTGTCTCCAGTGCGCCACAGGCTGAAATCACCCAGTGCGTAGTAGACGCCATCCTGTTTGTGATTGGGTGAAGGCACAACGGCAATAATGGATTCACCCTCCTTCTGCTCGAGGTCGGCGGTCTGCCATTGGCCGTCCGCGTCCAGCACCTCCAAGGAATCGCCGTAATCGACGATTTGCATCGGAATGGGTTCGGCAACCGCGTCATGATTGGCGGCCAGGAATGTATCCAGTTGAGCTTCATCCGTGGCAGTCATGATCGTCGTCCAGGTCTGCCCATGATCGGTGGATTTGTGCAGACTTACACCGCTCTCCCATGGGGTGAGTCGAGTATAGTGCGCGAGCGCCTGAACTTCGCCGTCGACGGCATAATCAGGCGACACTCGAACGTCATATATCCGCAAGTGGTCGAGGCCGGACCAAAGAGGCTGCCACGTGATGCCCGCATCCTCGGAACGCAGGACGCCCTCACCGGTATGGTCTCCCACAAAGCCACCTGCGAACATTGTTCTGTCGCTGCCGAAGTTCGGGGAGAACGCAATGGCGAGCTGCACGCCGGCTTCCGTAGGTAGTCCGCCCTGGATCCGCAGCCAATTGTCGCCGCCATCCGTCGTCCGATAAAGCCGCTGGTCCTGTAACAACAGAAATATCGTTGGATCATTGGCATAGTCTGGCGACACAAGGATTTGTTCTATGCTGGCCGCTGGTAAGGGTTCGGGTTCTGTTGGCACGGCCGTCACGCTAGAGCCGCCGTCGCTGTCGAGCACAAGCAGATCGCCATCGATACGCCCATAGATGGCGCCGGCCTCGTCTACGTCTAGGAGACAGAAATCGGGCACGCGCCCCGTCGGTGTGAGCGTACTCAAGTCGACGACGTAGCCCTGGGATGTATAAGCCTGGCCTGTGTCGGGATTGACGTACTCTGCGAAGAGACCATCACGCCATGTGTCCAGCGTACCATCCATTTCGTGGAGTTCAAGGTTCCGATAGGTGACGATGCGTACAAAACTTTCTTGCCAAATTATCTTGCCCGACACGGGAGGAATCGGGATTCGCACGCTGCTGCACGTCGGTTGGAACGGTAATCTCCTGTCAAACTCGTCGATCTCCGCCAGGGTTGACGCGTCCAAGTACACGTCTCCCGGACTGAAGCCCGGGCCGCCGCCTGTGCTGTTCTTGGCGCGTTCTATCACCAGCGCGTTCTGCGCCTCATCCACATGCGCGCGCGTGGCGTAGTCGCAGCCGTTACACCAGGGAAATGGCTGTTCCGATAGTTCCGGCAACAGGTCGGCGAGAATCTCTCCCGTATCGGGATCTGCTGCGAAGACTGTATAGGCCGTAATCAGCAATTCGTCTCGGATCGGGTTGTACGTGGGGATGCCACGCTGCGCGATCTCGCCTACTGGCTCTAGCGATTCGATATCGTACACGACGATCGATGGTGAGCCACGGTCGTCGTCACCGGAGTTGTCAGGTGCGCCCGCGAATAGCCTGCCGTGCATACGATCGACCGCCACTGCTGTCACGCCCGTTAATTCGCCTACCGTTTGCAGTGTATCCATATCGATGACATGGACGGAAAGCGGTTCGTCGACCGGCACGAATTGGTTGCCCGGTCCAGCATAAATCCGCCTGCCTACCGCGTCCATGCTGAGTTCGCCGCCAAATGGAAACTCGGCCAGCACTTGCAGAGATTCCCCGTCTAGGATGCTGAGCCTTTGATCCGAGGTCGTTATGAACAGCCGGCTGGTGCTGGGATCGCGCCGGAAGTCGAGAATGCGCTCGGGCGCGTCCGCCACGCGGACGCGCGCAGTGATGCCGGGTAGCGCAGCCGCAGACTCCTCTGCTGCCTGCCCCGTCATTCCGGCGGGCGCACTGGCCTCATCATCCGATTGCCCTACCTGCGTTGGCGCGTGGGCACCTGTAGCCAGTGGCGAAACGGGTGCGCCGGCCGCTGCGGTTGGATCTGCGGCAGCCGGTAAGGCCGCGGCGCGCGTTTCCGCCACCTGCGCGGAACTTGAGCACCCGCCTTGCATCATCATCATCATCATTATGATGATGGTCAAAGCGATTACCGTCCACTGCCGGTGTGCATTCATTCGCATCGTGTCTCTCCTGGGCATGAAAGCGGCTGAAGCAGCTAAGTTTGGTCGAAAGATGCAGAATACAAACAGATGCCTACTACAGGCACAAGTGCCTGCGATGGCCTACCGTCCGTAGCAACTGTTCAATCGATAGTGTTGACCATGTCACAGTGATGGTCCAATGGTATCATGTTGCCGTTAGCCATTCAACAGAATTCCTCCCTGCGCGGTTCCATAGCTGAAGCGCCAAGTATATGAGGTCACACAACGAACGTGCACATGGATTTGCAATCTGGAGCCCTCTCCGGCATCACTATCCTCGACCTCTCGCGAATACTTGCCGGCCCCTTTGCAACGATGCTGTTGGGCGACTTAGGGGCGGATGTAATCAAGGTGGAACGGCCCGGCGCTGGCGACGATACTCGCCAATGGGGACCGCCATTCACGCCCAGCGGTGAGAGCGCGTACTATCTCTGCGCGAACCGTAACAAGAAAAGCATTACGGTCGATCTCTCACAGTCGCCGGGCCGTGCACTGGTTCGCGAACTGGCGACACGCGCCGATGTGTTAGTGGAGAATTTTCGGGCCGGCGCCATGGACCGATGGGAAATCGGATATTCCGCACTCAGCGCTCTGAACCCAGGCCTCGTGTACTGCACTATCACCGGATATGGGCAGACGGGCCCCTATCGCGACCGCCCCGGCTACGACAACGTCATCGAAGCTCAGGGCGGCGTCATGAGCATTACGGGTCCGAGCGGTCCCGACGGCGAACCCTGTAAGGTCGGTGTCGCTATCGTGGATATCACAGCCGGTCTTTACGCCGCGCTTTCTATTCTCGCTGCCCTACGCCACCGTGATGCCAGCGGCCACGGCCAATACATCGACGTGGCGCTCTTCGATGTACAGCTGAGCTGGTTGGCGAATGTGGCGAGCGCTTACCTGGTCTCAGGGGAACCGCCCCAGCGCTATGGAAATGCCCATCCGTCCATTGTCCCCTACCAAACAGTTCGCACGAACGACGGTCATCTCATGCTGGCCGTGGGCAATGATACCCAGTTCAGACGACTATGCGAAATTGTTGGCTGTACCGAATGGGCGTCTGACAGCCGCTTCTCCACGAATGCCGCGCGCGTGGAACACCGTGATGAGTTGATGGCACAGCTCGAACGCGAGTTTGAAGGACGTTCCTCGGCCGACTGGACGAGCGCCCTACAGGCTGCTGGCATACCCTGCGGTCCCGTGAATAGCATCCCTCAGGCGCTCGATACTGAACAGGCTCAGGCACGCGGCATGCTCCAGTCCATCCCCCACCCTGCCGACGGCGATATCCGTCAGATTGGTCCGGCCGTGAAACTGAGCAAGACCCCCGCCTCTATACGTTCCGCCCCGCCGCGGCTGGGAGAACACACGGAAGAGGTGCTGCGCGATTTTCTGGGCCGTTCTGATCGCGAAGTTCACGAGTTACGACGGAACAATGTGATTTGAGCTTTCGTGATTATGTCAACTAAAATGTAGTTGCTAGAGATTTAGCTCGTACCGCCATGATGGGAGATCAATAATGGATTTTGGTCTAGATAGTGAACAGCAAATGATTCAAAAAACCGTACGTCGCTTCGCACGCGAGGAGATACTGCCCCACTCCCGCGAATGGGAGAAGGCGCAAGCGTTTCCGCGTGAACTTCTTCGCACCATGGGTGGCCTCGGCTTCTTGGGCGTTCCCGTGCCCGAGGAATACGGCGGCGCCGGCTTGGACTATATCTCCGAAGCAATCGTATTCGAGGAGATCGGCTACGCGGATTCGAGCGTGCGCACCACCCTATCGGTCCAGATGTCGCTGGTGGAGCTGACCATCTTGAAATGGGGAACCGAGGATCAAAAGCGGACCTATCTACCAAGGCTTTGCAGCGGCGAGATCGTCGGCTGTTTTGGCATGACGGAACCCAACGCCGGTTCGGACGCAGGCAACATCTCCACCTCCGCGGTACGCGACGGAGACGACTGGCTCCTGAGCGGCCAGAAGGTCTGGATCAGCAACGGCACCATGGCCGACGTCGCCATCATCATCGCCCAGGCCGATCCTGCGTCCAAACACCGGGGCATGGTCGCTTTTCTCGTCGATACCGACTCGCCCGGCTATACCACGCGCAAGATGACAGGGAAGCTGGGTCTGCTTGCCAGCGATACGGGTGAAATCTTCCTGGACCAGGTACGCGTGCCCGACGGCTCCCGACTGGGTGAGGCGGGAGACGGCTTCAAGGTGGGAATGTCCGGGCTCGACAACGGGCGCTATGGCGTAGCCAGCGGATGTGTAGGTACCGCACAACACGCTCTCGACGCGAGCGTCCGCTACGCCAAGGAACGTATCGCGTTCGACCGACCTATCGGCTCGTTCCAGTTGGTACAGGATATGCTGGCGCGCATGAAGGTAAACGTGGATGCGGCGCGGCTCCTGGTCTACCAGGCCGGCTGGGTGAAGAATCAAGGCCAGAACAGCACGGTTCCGGTGTCCATCGCCAAATACTACGCGGCCGAAATCGCCAAAGAGAACACCGACATGGCGATTCAGATACACGGCGGCTACGGCTACTCCAACGAATACGTACCCGAACAGTTGTGGCGAGATAGCCGTGTCGCCAGCCTATATGAGGGAACTAGCCAGATTCAGAAGCTCATTATTGGCCGCGACCTGACCGGACTAAATGCATTCACCTAGCCATTGTCGGGGAGTGGCGCCAAGCCAAGAGGCCTACCGGCCATTTTCGAGATACGCCGATGACTTTCTGTGGATAGCAGCAATATTACCGAAAAGACGATCAACACGTTAGTCGCAAGAAAGAAGACAAACTCTTCGACGGGAAGAATGCCAGCTAGAAAGACGTTCAGTGACTGGTCCGGGCTGATCGTCCATGTGCCCGATCGGATTGCGTAGGCGTCTGCAACAATCAAATAGACCTGGGCTGGCAGCAACCCGAAGACAATTCGCCGCCATTCACCCCAAAGGATATCGGCACCAAACGCCGTCTGTAACGCTATCGGGGGCAACGCCCATACTAGGATCAGCGCCAGATAACGGGCTGGCATCCAACCGTAGATCAGCGCAAGAAGTGACGAAATCCAAGCGATCGCGATGAGAGCAGTGGAAACGATGCGGATGCCCGTGTGCACCCCGGCAGCGGAACGCGAGGCGACCGCCTGGCTAACCAAGATGGTCCACAAGCCAATCACGATTGGCTGTACCAGAAAGAATGTATATTCTTCGATGGGCACCCAGCCTATTTTGATTCCGAGCACCAGCGTTGGGTCATACCACCATACACTACTGGCAACCAGATAATTGTCCCACGGCGTAGTGTACACGAGTGCAACGCCCGCCAAGATAGCGAGCGACGCTACGTGGCGACGATCTATTCGGCGTCGCATGACGATACCCAGGACCAAGCCGGGAATACCGAGGAATATGAGCAAGAACAGTGCGTACGGCATTCCGGATCACCTTCTCCTGGAACGAATGTACATGGGAACGCCTGGGTGCGGTTCCAGCGTCGCTCCCATGTAGGGACGAATAGCGGCTCCAGCCGGCTCCAATTCAAACCTCTGCAAGATGCGTGCCAATACCACACGCGCCTCGATCTGGGCGAATGCAGCTCCTATGCAATTTCGTGGTCCGCCGCCAAATGGAAGAAAGGAGTAGGGCGCTATCTCGCTCCTTCTGTGAGCGGCGAAACGGTCAGGATCGAATCGCTGCGGATCCTGCCAGAACTGCGGGTGACGGTGTGTCAAATAGATCGAATAGACCACGCGTGTTCCGGCCGCAATCCGGTACCCATCATAGTCCAGTTCCTCCACAGCCAATCGATTGCCGATATGAATCGGAGGGTAAAGGCGCAACGTTTCATCTACTACCTGGCGCATATACCGCAAACAAGAAATCGACTCAAGAGAGGGCGCATCGTTCCCCAGAACTGTAGCGATCTCGCTCTGGACGTCATCGTACACGGAAGGATTTTGTCCGAGTACGACTAGCAACCATGCCAGCAGCGCAGTGCTGGTATCGTGCCCCGCGATCAGTAGGGTTAGCATTTGGTCGCGAATCGAATCGTCGTCCATCTCCGGGACATCAATGAGCCGGCTGAGCAGATCGTCTCCAACATCGATGCCGGCGCGCCGTTTCTCTATGAGCGCATAGAGGTAGTCATCGATCATCCGCAGGGAGCGTTCGAAACCTCGGCGTGGGGCTCGGGGCCAAACGGTCCATAATCCGGGTGAAATGTAGCGAAGTACGTCCAGTATGGCCGGAAGAATCCGGTCAAGGTCCGGCAATATGTCGACGTTGAACAGGGTGTCCATGACGATAAGTAACGCCACGCGACGCATTTCTACTAGCATGTCGACGGCGCCACCCGCTGTCGACCAATCGAGTGCAATGCGGTCAGTACTCCGCCACATTACGGGCAAATACTCCTCTAGCCGGCTGCGATGCAACGACGGGCTGATGGCGCTCCGCAGGAATTCGTGAGCATCACCGTCGGTTACTAGGAAGCCGTTTCGCAGCAGGGTTGTCACAGGATCGTGTTCCGTACGCCACAGCAGTTTGTTTCGCGCTGTTACCAACATGAATCTAGCGGCGTCCGGCCCGACCATGAAAACGGGGTTGAAGGACCCCAGGGAGAGCTGGAAGACGTCTCCAAGTTCCTCGTGAAATACGCTGAGGGCAGGTATGACGCTGCGCCCAGCTAGGATAGCCCCAAGCGCTCGCCGTCCTGCAGCTGCCGTAGGTGAAGGTATTGGTTTGACGCTCACTGGCGTATGTTTCCCACAGCTTTTCGTGACTGCCGCATAGTGAATTGCACCTAGACTACTGTGTGTCGACCCTTTCGCTATCTGGTAGCCGGTATATGCCGGCCCTTCCACGAGACTTTGCCGGACATCGTAACCAGAGCAGAGCGCACTGCAAACAGTGCCACGAGTGCGATACTTATGGGATATGCCAATGCCAATTTAAGCGGAATACCAAGCCGATGATAGCTCCAAATCCAGATGCCCAGCGAAATGACTGCCGTGGCGGAGGCCACATACACGGAGCGTGGAGGCACAGCGGCCCCGACCAGCCATGCCGCTAACACGGTGGGTGGTTCGACAAAAACGATCGTGAGCCAACCCCACGCAAAGACATGAAGGGCTAGTCTCTTCTCGAAGACCGAGTACAGGGTCCGGCTTACGCCCCGCACTACATCACGGTGGTTTTGATACATGCGGCAGCTCACCTGGGAAACGCCGTCGACCAGCCGCCAACGCAGACCGGCGGCCTTGACCCGACGCGCCAGGGCCAAGTCATCAACAAAACAAGCGCGCACGCTGTTGTGTCCGCCAATCTGGAAGTAGGCGGAGCGACGGAACAACATGAACTGCCCGATCGCTGCAGAAAGCCATGGCGACCTAAATCGGTGTGCCAATCCAACAGGAAGCAGCGAATAGATGCTCCATGGTATCACTGGAACGACTAAGCGTTCCATCCACGTGACCACTTCCTCACGCGGTATCGCGCTCAAAAGATCGGCACGTTCGGCTTCCAGAGCTGCGACCGCAGAACGCACCGTGCCGCGGGAATGCCGTGTGTCTGCGTCCACGAACAAGAAGAGATCGCCGTCGGCCAATTGCACAAGTTGATGGCACGCCCAGTTCTTTCCTAGCCAGCCTTCAGGCAGAGGTGAGCCGTTCGCCACCAGCAATCGATCGTCGACTGCAGCCAGATCAAAGAGAATCTGGCCGGTCCGGTCTTGCGACTCATCGTTTAGGACCAGAACTTGCATATTTCCGTAATCCTGGGCCAGCAGCGAACGTACACATGGACCGATATTGTCCTCTTCGTTCCGTGCAGGTATCAGTATAGAGACGCGAGGTTCGAACTGCTGCAACGGATATAGCGCCATCCTGTGTAGGAACCACTTATTGCTAATCGCAATCGAAAGGACTGCGACCACAAAAACTAGGATTCCAATTTGGTGGTGAAGGAAGAGGGTACTCATGAACCAGTCCTCACACCGTCTGCTCCATCCATTCTGAGATGGGGGCGCCGCGATCGTCCAAATGTATCTTCAGCGCTTCCTGGTACGCATGGAAGTAGCGATCAAGATACTCTACAGGCACGTTGTGGTTGCGCAGCAATCCATTTATCCATTCGACTTCATTGTTCAGGTACTGCATGCTCCCCAGCAAGAGCGCCGCTGAGATATCATCATGTAATGACCTATTTGCCTGGCGGAGCTGGGCACCTGTTATCCCATTATCGGCGAGTTCATCCTCTACCGTTCCCTCAATGGCCGTGATGCGCTGCCTATAATGGTCGAGAGCTCGCTTGAAAGACTCCGGCGGTTGCTCTACGGGTACCGGAGAAGGTCGGGCTATCATGATTTTCTCCACGACGTGCACTGCATCTTCGATGCGTTCACCCAAGAAAGTGCCTGGTATTCGCTCGCGCAATCCAGGCATCAGGTTGAAGATACGGCCGCCGTAGGCAACGGGTACGTCGATGTCTGCTAGCGCAGAGGCCATCCCCATTAGTGTTGCCGCCGAATATAGCTGTTGCGCCGAAGAGATAACCAGCGAAAAGTCACCGTCCCGTATCGTATCGGTGATATCTGCCACAGGGACATTGGCGCCAAGGTAGACAACCTGCCAGCCGCGTCTGCGCAGCAATAGCGTAAGGAACAACAGCGCAGCCACGTGATCTTCATGGGGCGGGCAGGCGGCAAGAATACGTTCAGTTCGTGTCGCTGAGGGCGCGGTGGCGTTCAACGTCTCAAGCTGTCGAATCACAAGTTCCGTGGCAAAGTGCTCCTGTTGCACTGTCGCCTTTGCTTCGTACCAATCTCGACCGATCTCACCAAGCCCCGCCATGAGAATATTGCTACAAACGAATTCTAGCGGAAATAGAGCGAAAGCTTCAGACAGCGTTTGACGCGCTCTTTCTTCATCGAGACCTAAGGCAGCCGATATCCATCTTTGCCGCAGTCTGGAAACGGTGTCGACATGCTCATCTGGGCGACGTCCGGCTTCCTGGACGTACGCAGACTCAAGAGTTGGCGGGTCGGATGTGGCTTCAAGCTCGGTCCATAGCTCCACAGCCTGACTAATGCTCAGGCCCGCATCTCTCTGTGCGAGCAACCACTGAATCGTCCTGATGTCTTTGCGCGAATATAGTCGGTGGCCGCCCTCAGTTCGCTGCGGTAGCGGAACACCATATCGGCGCTCCCAGGCGCGCAATGTGTCAGGCTTAACGCCGGTTTCCTGCACGACGGCTCGTAAATTAAAAATAGGTTGGTCATCACGCAACATGTGAAGATCGCTTCCTCGCCGCTATTTGTGCCGCCTTGTTCGGCATTATTTCGGTGACTAACGCACCTACGCCCTGATAGCTTTCCGCCAGGCGGCGTAGTATCCGCCAATTCTGCGGCGATCGAATCACTCAAACTGAATTTGCATTTCGTACATGACTAAGGTGAACGCGAGTTCACTTCGGCCGCAAAGCGGTTGCAGTATGTCGGATCCATTCGATACAAGCCAAGATGCTCCTTCATGTGCGCATTCAGCGCTTCGTACGTCTCGGCGAATTAGGGTATCGGAAAAAAAGTCAGGTGCCGGCGCCAACAAAAATGGCGATTGGCATTTGATTCATAGTCGGTTATGCTCTGTATTCTCCAAATGCATGCACACCCGCTTCATGCGATATCCTTGCTGGACGGCATCATAACGCACGGAACAGAACTTGTCAATATCTTTTCAATATATTGACAATATGTGTCCGGCCGTGTATACTGCGCGCCACAATATCCATAGAGAGTGTGGAGAGGAGATGTCATGCAGGTGCACTCTTGGGAACCTTCCCTCTTATCGCTTGCCTATGAGGCCGTCCATTCCGTCGTGCCGGCGCGTGAGCAGTTTGACATGGAAAGCGAAGCTCTGACGCATGCGTATGCGCATGCAGCGGCGGTCACGTCTATGCACAGCCGCTCCTTCTACCTGGCGTCGTCGCTTCTGCCTCGGGACAAGCGACGCGCAGCCCGCGCACTGTATGCTTTTTGTCGGCGTGTGGACGACATCGTCGACACAGTTGAAAGCGGGAGGCAAAGCGATGCAGCTGAATTGTTGAGCGCCTGGAGAGAACGGCTGAACCTTGACCACCCGTCGTCTGACGATTCCATTGCGCTGGCATGGGCGGACACCAGGCAGCGCTACGGTATTCCGTCCAAATACGCCGAACAATTGTTGGACGGCGTCACGCGCGACCTGTATCAAACACAGTACGACACGTTTGAGGACCTGACGACATATTGCTATGGTGTTGCGTCCACTGTTGGTCTCATGACAATGCATATCGTCGGCTTTCATGATCCCCTCGCTATCCCCTATGCGATCAAATTGGGTGTAGCGCTGCAAATGACGAATATCTTGCGCGACGTGGGTGAGGACTGGCAGATGGGGAGACGTTACTTGCCCAAGGACGAGCTAGAGGCATTTGGTGTATCGGATGAAGATATCGCCGCGGGACGTGTGAATGACCGATGGCGCAACTTCATGCAGTTTCAGATCTACCGTAATCGCTCGTTGTATGCGGAGGCAAGACCAGGCATTCACATGTTGGAATCTGACGGGCGCTTTGCCATCGCTGCTGCGGCAGACTTTTATGCCGCCATCCTCGACGAGATTGAGCAGTCTGGATACGATGTATTTGCCAGTCGTTCGCACGTGAGTAAACTCCGGAAGATCGGCATGTTGCCCGGCATCTGGTATAGGTCACGTGCCTGGTTCTCTCGCGATTATCAGGAAGCATAGGGGGCGCAGATGAACATTTTGATGTCAGGCGGTACGGGTCTGCTCGGGCAGCAATTGACACGGTCTTTAATCGAAGACGGGCATGATGTCACTATTCTGACGCGCAATCCCGATAAGTCTACGTCATTGCCGGCAAGCGCCCGCCTGGTATGGTGGGACGCGGCGTCGACCGAAAACTGGTCGGACGAAATGGAGGCGGCCGATGTGGTCGTTCACCTCGCCGGAGAGAACTTGGCTGAGGGCAGATGGACGGATGAGCGGAAGCGACGCATACGCGAGAGCCGCGTCCAATCCGGCCAAGCCCTCGCCTCCGCCATTAAGCAATCGCAGAATCCGCCGGCTGCGTTCATCCAAGCGTCGGCAGTAGGATACTACGGTCCTAGGAAAGACGGCGTAATCGACGAATCTACTGGTCCGGGCTCCGATTTCCTGGCACATGTATGTTTCGAATGGGAGGCGGCTACCGCATCCGTCGAAAGGATGGGCGTTCGCAGGGCGATTGCGCGTACCGGTATTGTCCTCAGCCAAGACGAGGGGGCTCTGCCTCGGATGTTGCTTCCTTTCAAGCTCTATGTCGGGGGAAAAGTAGGCGACGGCAAGCAATGGTGGCCGTGGATCCACGTGGAAGATGAAATTCGGGCCTTGCGCTTCCTCATCGAACACGATGATGCTTCTGGCCCCTTCAACCTTACGGCGCCAAATCCCGTGACGAACCAGGAATTTGCCAAGACGCTGGGGTCCGTCATGGGCAAACCTTCCCTGCTTCCAGTTCCCTCGGCTGCCTTGTCGCTCGCATTCGGAGAGATGTCTACGGTGCTATTGGACGGGCAGCGTGCTGTCCCGTCCCGCCTGATGGAATCCGGATTCGAGTTTAAGTACCCAAATCTCGAAGACGCGCTGAAGGATTTGTTGTCTTGAACTTCATCCATCGTTTCGAGGTTGCTGCGGGGCTGGATGAAGTCGCGAGATTCCATAGGCAATCAGCCAGCATGGCCAGAATTACACCCCCGCCGATAATCGTCCGGGTGCATGATGCGCCGGTCGAACTGAGCGATGGCGACCGGATGATGTTCACTCTGTGGGTTGGTCCTTTCCCCATCCGCTGGACAGCGCAAATTGAGAGTGTATCCAAAGTGGGCTTCGTGGACAGGCAATTGGCGGGACCGTTTGCCAAATGGGAGCATCGACACATATTTGTACCGTTGCAAGATTCTCGTACCGCCATCATCGATAATGTGTCGGCGAAACCACATGGTTCCTGGTTCTTGAAGGTGGTTGGGTTGGCCATGTGGATTGGAATGCCGGCACTGTTTGCGTATCGTGGCTGGGCGACCAAGCGCTTACTAGAGGCGCGGTGATCTTCCGCCTACATTAATTGCGGTGCCATTTGCTCCGGCCCGTGGGACACTGCCCATTCTTCTGGTCAAATTCAGCATAGTTTGTAAAGGTTTTGCAAATGAATTGTCTATATTGTGGCTACAACGGTAAGGAAGGGCACTGAGTGGATGGCTGACCTGATCCATACTTGCAAGTAACGTATTCACGAACTCGTCCTGAATCACATTTCATTCGGACTGGCGGGATAGCTATGACCGGCCAAACTGACAAGGTATTTATTCGAAACTTGATGGTGCGCGGTATCGTGGGTATCAACCCAGATGAACGAAAAAACCGGCAGGATATCCTGATCAATATCGTTCTCGAGGCGGACACTCGGATGGCGGCAGGCAGTGACCATATCGATGACGCCATCAATTACCGTACCGTTGCGAAATCAGTAATCGCGCACATTGAGAACGGCCAGCCACAGCTTGTCGAACGGCTGGCGGAAGAGATAGCAGATATATGTCTTGGCGCAGATCCGCGTGTGCTGGCCGCTGAAGTGACAGTGGAAAAACCAGGCGCCGTGCGTTTCGCCGAGTCGGTCGGCGTAAGCATCTTCCGGACCCGGGAGGCGTAGCGGATCGTGCCTGAATACCTGGTACTATTGGGCTCAAATATCGACGCGAACACCAACATCCGTGGGGCCATCGAGATGCTCTTAGAGAGCCCCAATTTAGATGTGCGCTCGGTTAGCAGAATATATGAGAGTCCCGCAGTGGTCGCCCCAGGAAAGATCGATCGCGAGAGAACTCCGTACCACAATGCGGCCGTTCTGATATCAACCGACCTAGACTGGAATGGGCTGCATGGAGAATTACGTCATATCGAGGAAATGCGGGGTCGTGTACGAGACGAGGACAAGTACGCCGATAGGACCATAGACCTGGATATCGTCGGGGTTGCCTGCGTGTCGGGAACGTGCGAAATTGACCCAATTGTGCGAGAACAGGGGTTCGCTGCCTTGCCTGTAGCGGATATCGCGGATTCTTGGCAGGTAGAACCCGACGGCCCCACTCTGGGCGACCTGGCACGGGAGCACCAACGGCAACACACACCGGTTCGGAGGATAGGATGAGTAAATACGCAGTAGTCAAGCAGCTGCACGTCGATGAGGAAGGTAACGGGGGTGCGTCTTCGGGCTGGTATGCGCATTCAGGCGAGGAGCGTAACCAAAGACCTGCGCCGACCATGCGACTGGAGACGGCCAGTGAAAACGAACCGGACGAGTTCGAATCGTATGACCCGGCGTTTGAGGCGCTCGTCCGCGAGATGATCGAACGACTTGGAGAAGACCCGGAGCGCGAAGGGCTCGTTCGTACACCTATGCGCGTGGCAAAGTCAATGGATTTCCTGACCAGCGGCTATCGAACAACTGTCGACGAGGTACTCAACGACGCCATCTTCGATGAAGATATCGACGACATGGTTCTGGTCAAGGATATCGAGTTCTATTCCATGTGTGAACACCACATGCTCCCGTTTTACGGGAAGGCTCATGTGGCGTACATCCCCAACGGAAAAATCATTGGCCTGAGCAAGCTCGCTCGCATAGTGGATGTCTTCGCACGCCGACTGCAGGTTCAGGAGCGGCTAACCGGTCAGGTAGCGGAGGCGCTCGTAGATCTGCTAGAGCCCAAAGGCGTTGCCGTGGTAACCAACGCCTCGCATTTTTGCATGATGATGCGTGGTGTGCAGAAACAGGGCAGCACGACGACAACGGCAGCGTTTCGGGGCAGCTTCAAGGTCGACGAGTCGCTGCGCCAACAGTTCCTCGACATGATCAAGGGATAGGCATTCAAGGCTCGAACATACCAACGGAGTTCGAGAAGACGCCAATATCGGCCACCGGCGCCACTCGAAGACTTCGTTGGTATGTCCTCTACCCTACGGGATCAAAAGCGTCGGGCAATAGCTATTGCGCAACACCGCGGAGCTTACGCTGCCAAGCAGCGCATCCGCCATCGGATCGCTCTTCTGGGCCCTGCACCCCATGATGATTAAATCGGCCTGGTGGACACGGGCCGCCTCCACGATACATTGCGCGGCCGGCCCTTCGCGCACGTCTGCGACCGCCTGTACCCCTGCCTGCTGGAGCGCATCTACCGCATCTTCCGCGACTTCTACGACAGCTTTGCGGTGATGCTCGCACAGTATCTCGTAGGCGTCCGTCCAATCGTAAACGGATGGGAATTCATAGGCATGTACTACAATTACCTGGGCATCGGTGCGTCGCGCCATATGTTCCGTGTATACGATAAGGCGTTCTACGGCCGGTGATCCGTCAGTGGCCATGATGATTGTCTTGAACATCGAATCTCCTGTCTTCCTATTCCCGGAGGTACGCACATAACCCAATGACGCCCCCCGCAGCGCATTGGTTGCGCAACCGTTTGCACGAACCTATCGTGTTGCGTAGGATATCGCCAGCGCGTCGTGTCCGTGTGTATTGCGCAAGGCCATGATACATTATCGGGCGCGACAGACAACTTCCCAGTTTCCCCATACCAAGCGTTAGGAGCAAGGTTCCATGGAGTATAGAGTACTTGGCAAGACCGGTGTCAAGGTATCGGCGTTGTGCTTCGGTACCATGTCGTTCGGAGGAGATGCAGACTTTGAGACATCCTCCGAAATGTTCGGCCGTTGTCTCGATACCGGCATCAACTTCTTCGACTGCGCTAACGTGTATGCCGGTGGCCGTTCTGAACAGATTCTCGGTGAGTTGATCGCCGGGATGCGAGATGACCTGGTGATCACGTCGAAGGTGTGCATGCCGGTAGGCAAAGGCATCAATGACCGAGGGCTCTCCCGACGTCATATCAAGCAACAGGTCGAGGCAAGCCTAAAGCGACTCAACACCGACAGAATCGACGTCTATTTTGTCCACCACTTTGACGCAGATACACCAATTGAGGAGACGCTGCGCGTGCTGGATGACCTGGTTCGTGAAGGCAAAATACTCTATCCAGGCGTCAGCAACTGGTCGGCATGGCAGATCGCCAAAGCACTGGGCATTTCCGCGGCCGGCGGACTTGCCCGCTTCGAGGTGATTCAACCCATGTACAACCTTGCCAAACGCCAGGCGGAGGTCGAGATCTTGCCCCTGGCGCTTTCAGAGCATATGGGTGTGATTCCCTATAGCCCGCTGGGAGGCGGACTGCTCACCGGCAAATATACGAGTTCTGCACGCCCTGATACAGGCCGTCTCGTCGAACAGGCATCCTATATTAAGCGGTATGGCGACGAACTGAACTATCAGATCGCGGAAGATTTCTCGGCATATGCACACGCCAAGGAATATCATCCGGTGACGTTGGCCATCGCGTGGGTGGCATCACATCCTGCCGTCACCGCGCCCATTATTGGAGCGCGCAACGTCGAGCAGTTGAATGCCTCGCTTGCCGCGGCCGATCTTGCCATGGACGCCGAATGGCGGGCAGAAGTTTCCGCCCTCTCGGTTCAGCCGCCGCTGGCGACAGACAGGGCTGAGGAACAGGCCTAGGCAATCCGTCGCTGCCTACGCTGTGGCTCTACCCCTGCTCATGCCTTCTCCACTGTCACGCGGGCGCCATTCCTGACGCCGCGCAGTTCGGTTGCATCGCTGATGATACGGCCAAACTCATTCACTGGGCTGTAGGCACGGGGCGTATCGCCGGTGCTAACCGGCGTCGGGCCGAAGAAAATGCACATGGCGTTGCCGGGGGGCCAGTAGGCAATCGCGCCCACGGGTACCTCCGCAATCGCGTCTGGATTTTGTGCCAAGCTAACGGGGATTTCGAAGTAGATTTCGTCTCCCCACACGCTTGCGTTTGCCTCGATGGGTAGGAGTTCGGCGACGGCGTCTGCCGTATCGTTGTCGTCGAATTCCGCCTCGAATTCCTTCCCGGCCACCGTAATTCGCACCTTCATGTTCGCATGCTCCTGTGATTATGCGTGTAGGACTGCGCGTCCATCGTGGAGAGTTTGCTGTATCAGCAGTCTACGCAACGGAGAGAAGCTGATCCGCCAGTGCGGTGAAGTCAGGCGCGATAGTGTCCGGCGAGAAGGGCGATGGTTCCAGCGGTAGACCGTATCGGTTCACGTAGGCAGCCCGCATTCCGCAAGCACGCGCTCCGATGACGTCGAACGAATTGGATGACACCATGAGGCACTGACCCAACTCGAGCCCCAGTTGCAGGGCTGCACCGCGGTACACTGCAGGATGCGGTTTAAACGCACCCACGCTCGTGACCGAGAAAATGTCATCGAACGCAAACCCGACGCGGTTGGCCACGAGGTGATTGAGGAACGCCGGGTCGCCGTTGGATAGAACCGCCAGGCGATAATCGGACTTCATGCGTTCGAGCGCCGCCACCGCCTCGGGAAAAGGCGACAACTCCCACCACGCCGACATCAGTTCGTCGTAGGCGCCTTCGCCGGCTTCGATTCCGTGCGATTCCGCCACATAGACCATGGCGCGCCGGACCGTTTCCAGATAGCCGCTATGTCCCAGCATCATCAGGCTATCGCGATATTGCTCGAGTCGCTGCCGCGTGCGCCAATCCGCCCAGAAGGAGTCTACTGATAGCTCCGCGTTCGTCGTGCGCAGGAACTCTCCTATGGGCTGCCGCAGACTTGTGCCTAAGTCGAGTACAGTGCCGAACAGGTCAAACGTTAACGCCAGGATACCGTCAGGTTTGCTCACAGCGCCACCGCCTTCCTTTCATTGCTGAAGCTCACAGGTCTTCCCGTGGATGGCCGGCACTGCCATAGACCACGCTGAGCTATGCTTACAGCCAGCGCTCCAGAAATGCCATGATCGCAACGCGCATTTCTGCCGTCTCGAAATGACCTGTTTCGTATCGCAGGAGCTTCCAGGCTTCCGGCGCGCCGACTGCCTCATAGGCTTGGCAAAGGGCTCGGTCTACACGTTCCAGTCCCGCCGGCGGCGTCAGAGGATCAAAGTTTCCGGCAAGCGCCAGATGCGGCCGCGGCGCAATCAGGGCATTGATATCGCTCGTTGAGAAATGCTTGAGCAAGGACGGCACGTAGTAGTAAATGCCATGACCGTCTAGACCCTGCGTCTCGATCAAGGTCTCGAAGTCGGTCAGGCAGCAAATGTCGACGCAGACCTTGATACGAGGATCCAGTGCGGCCGTCCACCAAGCCATGGTGCTACCCATGGATAACCCCAGTGTGCCGATGCGCGATGCGTCGACGTCGTCACGCGTGTGCAGATAGTCTATCGCTTTCAAGCTATCATAGACCATCATGCCCCATAGCACCCGGCCCCGCCAAAGCATCTCCTTGAAGGTTTCGCTTTCCGTCCGCCCGCGGCGTTCGCCAAACATCCAAGTATCTATGCAAAGAGAAGCATAGCCCGCTTCTGCCAGCGCCGCTGCGTACGGTGGATCTTGCAGCGCGGACCTGCCGTTCAGCAGTTCCTGTTTGCCTAAAACATAGTCGCCGCCGTGCGCATGGTTATACAAAACTGTGGGTAAGGGTCCGGTCGCACCCGCCGGCTTCACAAAGTAAGCCGGCACGCTTTCCACGCCGTTCAGATCGAGTAGGAGCGTTTCGATACGGTTGCCGCCGAACTGACGTACGGTAAGCTCACGACACGAAACACGTCTGTCGCGCTCCGGAAGTTCGCCAAGGAGTGCATACAGCTTCCCGCGCGCTTCATCCTGTAATGTATTGTCACCTGACATCATACAGCCCCAGTCGTTGCTGCCGTAGTGCTGGTTACATCGGGTGTTGGCTGCCTTCCGACAGGGCCGCTACAACGCGCGCAGGGTTCATGGGCAGGTGGGTCATCCGCACGCCGGTCGCTGCGTGAATTGCATTAGCCAACGCCGCTGCCGGCGGGACGATGGGCACTTCGCCAACCCCGCGTACGCCATAGGGATGTCCTGGATTCGCCTCTTCCACCAGCACGGTATCGATCATGGGCAAATCCAGCGCGGTCGGCATTCGATAGTCGAGCAGCGACGAGTTCAAGAGATGGCCCGCTGCATCGTAGAAGTACTCCTCGTTCAGTGCCCAGCCGATGCCTTGCGTAACGCCGCCCTGCATCTGACCTTCGACGTAGCTGGGATGGACGGCCTTGCCCACGTCTTGGACTGCAGTGTAGCGCAAAATCGATACCTTACCGGTCTCAGGGTCTACCTCGACGTCGACGATGTGCGTGCCGAAGCCGGGTCCAACGCCGGCTGGCTGTACCGATGCACTGGCCACGATAGGGACGTCTACCGCGGCAAGCTCGGCCGCGGCAGTCTTGAAGTCTAGCGACTCATCCCCCGACGTGAAGACGCCGTCTTCGAAAAACACTGAGTCCGTCGCAACATCCCAAAGCTCGGCCAGTTCCTCGCGCATACGCTGGATCAGGTTGCGGCCTAGCTCATAGGCCGCATATCCAGTAGCAAAGGTGACCCGGCTACCGCCCGTACCGTCGTTGTAGCCCACCGAGTCCGTATCGACCACGTGCGGGTTGATATCCTCGGCGCGAATGCCTAGCGTCTCCGCCAGTTGCATGGCCAAGGAGGCGCGGCTGCCGCCAATGTCGGGAGAACCCTCCAGCAAGTTGACGCGGCCATCGGGGTTCACGCTGGCGGCCACGCTGGATTTGCCGCCGCCGTTAAACCAGAATCCAGACGCCACGCCCCTTCCTTGATTCTCTCCTGATAGTGGCGCATGGTAGTGAGGATGCGCCATGGCCGCCTCGAGCGTCTGTACATAACCGATCCGGGCATAGATCGGCCCGTCCGCTCTACGATCGCCTTCGACTGCAGCATTGCGCATGCGGAATTCCAATGGGTCGATTCCCAGCTTCTCGGCCAGCTCATCGATCACCGACTCGGACGCAAACGCAGCGTTGGTGCCGCCCGGCGCACGGTAGGCCGCCGTCTTGGGGCGGTTAACTACCACGTCATAGCCGTCGATTTGGATATTCGGAATCCGATAGGGCGCCAAGATGACACCCGAGCCTGCGCCGACCGGTGACCCCGGATAGGCGCCCGCCTCGTAGATCAGTTCGGCCTCAGCAGCGGTGATGATGCCGTCGTTGGTAGCGCCGATTTTGACCCGAATGTGTGAACCAGACGTGGGTCCCGTCGCCTGCAGCACTTCGGTGCGTGATAGTGCGATCTTCACGGGCCGGTGGCCCGCCGCACGTGACAGAATGGCTGCGGGAACATCTGTATAGGCCGTGAATTTGCCGCCGAAGCCCCCGCCAATTTCCATAGGATGCACCAACACCTTTGAGACTGGTATCCCCAGCATTTCGGCGACCTCATCGCGTATCTGCCAAGGCCCCTGTGTACTTGTCCATACCTCAACCAGTCCGTCATCATGGTAGAGCACTGTCGAAGATTGAGGCTCGATGTAGCCCTGGTGGACCATCTCGGTTTTGAAGGTGCGTTCGACTACGACGTCGGCCTCCGCAAAGCCCTCTGCCAGATCTCCCCGTTGATGGCGGATGTGCGCGGCCACGTTGGTTGGCTTGTCACCCATCTTGCCGAGTTCGTCGGTACGGAGATCGTCTAGGAGGATGGGCGCGTCTGGCTGCATGGCCTCGACCGCGTCCATCACATGTGGCAATACTTCATACTCGACCTGAATCAGTGCAAGCGCCTCCTCTGCCACATGGACGGAAACAGCAGCCACTGCCGCAACAGGATGCCCATGGTAGCGGACCTTCTCATGCGCCAGGATGTTCGAGGCGAGATATCTCAGGTTGACGGAGTCCTCACCCATTGCTTCGACGCGGTCTTCGACTGCTGCCATATCCTTTCCGGTGATGACGGCATAGACGCCCGGATGGGCTACGGCCGCGCTCGTGTCAATGGACAGGATGCGGGCATGGGCGTGCGGGCTGCGCAGAATGCGACCGTACAACATGCCCGTATGCGCCGTATCATTAGCAAAACGTGCCCGTCCCGTCACCTTGTCCGCGCCGTCATGGCGTATCGGGCGCGTGCCAATGACGTCAAATTCGCCCTTCACAGGCTGCTGTTCTGATGCGTCGATGACCAAGCTCATAGTTTTTTCCTCCGAAAATCGCAATCGGTATCGACTGCAATTGGCCTACGAATCACGGCGGGGCGTGCCCCGT
Source organism: Caldilineaceae bacterium (assembly GCA_046259705.1). Lineage (GTDB taxonomy): Bacteria > Chloroflexota > Anaerolineae > Caldilineales > Caldilineaceae > JASGTU01. The sequence continues at coordinate 2,542 of JBJYXA010000558.1, read as the reverse complement.
TGCGGCGTAGAGTAGCATAGAAGGCGGGCCCCGAAAAGTAGGTTTGCGCACTCCGCCTGCCATCTTGCCCGGAAATTGGTATCACATTTCTCTGCTGCGGCCGATGTACGAGTACTGCTCCAGCTCGTAGACGCAGCCGCTGGCCGGCGCTGACCGGTCGGAGACCCAAAAAATGACATGCTCTGCCACCTCTTCCGGGATCAGCAGCCTGCCCGAAGGGGCAAACGTGGGCGGGACGTTTTTCTCCCAACCTTCCGGCTTACCTTCAGATATTTGCAGCGCTATCTCGTTGTCCGATGTAACCCAACCGACATTCAATTGGTTGACGCGGATATGTTCGCGCGCCAGCGCATTCGCCATGTTCCGCGTAGCCGTCGCGAGCCCGCCTTTCGCCGCAGAGTAGGGCAGTAGGTTGGGCTGGCCACATACGGCGTTTACTGAGCCGATGTTCACCACTGTTCCGAATCCCTGCTTCCTGAAGTGCTGCATAGCAGCGCGAATGATCAGGATGGGCGCGCGTAAGTCCACTGCGATCATACGGTCGAAGGTCTCCGCGTCGGTCTCGTCTATCGTCGCACGCCAGGTAAATGCTGCGTTGTTTACGATGCCGTGGATGGCGCCGAATCGATCTACGGTTTCGCTGACGACGAGTTCGCACACGTCCGGATCGGAGACGTCGCCCAACACATAGGCGCACGCGTCGCCAAGCTCTTCCTGTAGCGCCCGCGCCCGCTCTTCATTGCGGCCGTGAATCATTACCTGCGCGCCTTCCTTCACGCCTAGACGCGCAATGGCTCGGCCGATACCCGTGGTCGAACCGGTCACAAGTATGACTTTGTCGGCAAGTAGACCTGGCATGTTGTCTCCTCTGGCTTATTTCAGGTGAAAGGACAGATTTGTGGAACTTGGGCAGAGTAAAGTGCGAGATCAGGGAGCCCTGATCTCGCCTGCTATGAGCTAGGTGGTCACGACGGATCGCAAGAACAGTCTATGCCAGTTGCCATGGGCTTGACATGACGCCATTGCCATCAAAAGACAGGGGAACCTCGCCCACAAGAGAAAGCCGCGGATGTTGCTCAACCGCCTGACGTAAGCTCGGACTGACGAAGAATTTGCCGAGTGCCAGCGTGTCGCGAATAAGCACCATACGCGCCGATTCCGGGGTGTACGCACAGCCTCGCAGCGCGGCCTGCAGCGCTCTCTTATCGTCCGGCATAGTGATGGGAAGCGCGCTGCGATACATTCCGAAAATGCCTGAGGTGATCGCGTTCGTATACGATGCGAACCAGTCAGTCTTTTGAAAGACGCGAGCGGTGGTGATATTAGCAAGTCCCAGTCCCGAGATATTGCCGTGCGTCTCCTCGGTCAGGTCGAGCACGGCAATGATGGCGACGTCCACTTCGCCGAATTCCTCAGGCTGGCGCGGAATCATTAGGCGGCTGATGATGTTGGTGTCCATGCCAGTACCGCTGATGTTCTTGCCCAGATCTCGCACTACCAATACCTCGATCTCGGGAAACGGCAAGCTGGCCATAAGCTTCTTTGCGCGCGCCTGGCATTCCGCTTCCTTGTCGGTGCCGACTTCCGCGGCGGAAAGCCCAACGATCTCGGCCGTCTCGTCATAAGCATTTTCGATGGGACAAATCGCACCGACGAAATTGGTGTTCGTTTCATAGACGCGTGCAGCCGGCGCGAGATAACGCTGAAAGTTTGCGCCGCCTCCTGCGTGCATCATGGCCGCTCCGTGCTGCTTACCTAGGCCGATCACGCACATTTTGGAAGGCCCGCTCTCGAGATGGCTGCGGAAGTCCGTGTGAGGCTTGATGCGGCTCACTAGGATGGCATAATCTGCCGCCATGGAGTCTACGCCCTGGCACAGTGCAGGGCCGCCGTCCGGCAGGTTACCGATCTCCTTCACCTCCATGGTTGCCCTGATGGGAGCGCCGACGCTCGATTCCGTCACGCCCAAGTTGGCCAGCATCCCGATCTGGCCTTCCGCCGTAGCGCCGCCATGGCTGCCCATGGCAGGAACGCAGAATGGTTCTAGCCCTGCCCTTCGTAGTCGAGCCACCACGGCGCGTACGATCTCAGGCAGATTGGCGATGCCGCGGCTTCCGACGCCCACGGCAACCGTCCCCCCTCGTTCCATAGTATTCAGCATCCCGGACGTCTCGAGTGCGCCCGAAACTGCGGTTGGAATGTCCGCGACCTTCGGCGCTTCAAATGTTTGTTCCACGGCGAGAACCGTGTCGGGCAACGGAGCCGGAAAATCCAACGCTTGAATCTCCTGGAGTAGGTTCATCGTAAGCTCTTTTCTGAAGTACCTGGGGCGCAAGTTACATACCAAGAATCATGGTCTAAAGCGCGTTCGGTGGTCTACATACTATGTTCACATTGCGCGAACGAAATCGTGCCTAGAGAGTGTGGTTGCGAATACTTGGTCCCAGGACGGGAATCCTCTTCTCAAAAATCCTTCCACCACTTACCATATTTGTCAACTAGGACAGGTGAAGTCGTCACGCGCAGAGGGGACAAGAATCGC
>JBJYXA010000557.1:0-2640 GCA_046259705.1 Caldilineaceae bacterium | reverse complement strand
TGGTTTGATCGCTAGATAGACAAGAAGTATCATATTTCCCACGGCGTATGAACCGAGGGGGTATGATGCCAAAACGAATCAGACTGCGGGCGTTGTCGCCAGACGAAGAACGAGAGATACGGCGACTGGCTAGAGGACGCAAGGAGCCGATAGAAGTAGTGCAGCGGGCTCGCCTTATCGAATATGTGCTAGACCATCCAGAAGTGCCGGCGTCGCATGCGGGCATTCGAGTGGGATTCGGCAGCAACGCATCCGGCACAGAATGGGTGAAGCGATTCAACGAAGAGGGAGTCGCCGGGTTGCAGAATCGCCCCAAACCGGGACGGCCTGTAACGCATACAGAGGAGGTGCGCAGCCGGGTGATTGATCTGGCGTTGCAGAAACCGGAGAGTCTCGGATATCCATTTGCGCTCTGGAGCCTAGGACGCCTACAGGTAGCAGTGCAAGAACGGTATGGGGTGCATGTGTCGCGCTCGACGCTTTGGGAATGGCTGGATGCTGAAGGGTTGAAGTGGAAACGCCAACAGAGCTGGTTCCATGACGCCGAGCGACACGATCCAGAGTTCGTTGAAAAAAGGGGGCCATCGTCTGCGCGTATGTGACATCCCTGCCCCGTACTCGTGTAATCTGCATCGACGAACTGGGGCCGTTGGCTGCCAAGACGTATCCTGGTGAGACGTGGCAGACTGGCCCCTATCGAGCTACCTTTGAGCCAGACTATGGGCGACGCGGCACACTGTGGGTGCATGGTGCACTTGAACCGACCACCGGTGAAGCCACTTTCCTGCTTTCGCCCCGACGAGACGGCGCCACGCACATCCAGTTGTTGGAGCAGATGATCACCACCTACCCGGCGGACCGTTGGCTCGTAATAGAGGACAATCTGAGTATCCATAAGAGTCGAGATGTGAAGACAGCCTTGTTGGCTTGGCCCGAGATTCAGATCCAGTTTCTGCCCAAGTACGCAGCTTGGCTCAACCTCATTGAACCGTGGTGGAAGCAGCTGCGCTCCTTGGCCCTCAAAGGCAAGCGTTTTGAGAACGTGGCGGACGTGTCTGCTGCCCTGGTGGCAGCGCTTGCCTATTGGAATGAACATCGGCATCCGTACCAATGGAAGAAGCATCCGCAATACCAGGACTGCATACCCTGTGGTGGATACTCGTCTGCAATCACATACAATAGACTATCTACTTAGCGATCGAACCACTAAAGATGTCTAGTACCTTGCACGGCATGTCGCGTGCGACAACGGTGTGTTCGACGTTACTGGGAATCACATAGACGTCACCCACCTTGAGCAATTTGGTCTCATCCTCGATAGTGAACGTCAGCTCCCCCTCCAGCACGATGCCCGCCTGTTCATGCGGATGGGAGTGCGGCGGCACTACGCCGTTGGGCGCTATGTCCGCCACGACGACCATCAACTTTTCACCCCAATAGGTACGCGCGACGATTCCTTCGAAAAGCTCCTTACCTTCGCGCTCGTCCGGTGTGTAGAACGGCATGCTTGTCTCCTTGTCGACGTTTTTGGTCCAGTATGCTCGAGCAGCGAACCACCTGGATTGATCAGCGGTTAACCGAGCAGCGATGGAATCTCGCCGATATTCTCCAGAACCAGGTCAGGGGCCGGTGATGCCAGTGCCGCAACCTGGCGCGTCGACACGCCTGTGAGGACAACCGCGGCCACCATGCCGGCCTCTTTGCCCATGCGGATATCGGTTTCCAAGCGGTCTCCCGCCATCAGGCATCGCTCTGCCGGCAGGCCCAGCCGTTCCAGCGCCGTTTCCAGTATGACAGTCGAAGGTTTACCCGCGATGAGTTCCGGCCGCCGTCCGGTGAGTTGCTCCATATAGGCCAAGATTGCGCCGGCGTCCGGCACGGCGCCGTCGGGCATGGGACAAGTATTGTCGCCATTGGTGGCAAAGTACCGTGCGCCTCTATACAGCGCCTGATAGGCCGTATTCATCTTGCGATAGTCCAGCGTGCGGTCGAACGCCACGATTACGGCGTCGATGCCTTCCGGCAAGATGACGTCCTTGGGATCCTGGTCGGACAGTTCATCTACAACCGTGAGCGACTGGCACTCCAGTTCGGCCTTGAGGTTCGCTTCACCCACCACGTAGTAGCGCAACGACGGCTCGTGCGTCGCCAGATAGCGAGCCAGCACAAAGGCGGACGTAATCACGTCGTCTTCGGTAGCCGGGATGCCGAGACGTGTCAACTTTTTCGCGTAGGCGCTGCGCGGTTCCAGCGGTTTGTTGCTCACGAAGAGTATACGTTTGCCTCGCCTGCGCAGCTCGGCAATGGCATCCACCGCACCGGGAAGGGCCGACTCGCCCAGGTAGACTGTCCCGTCCAGATCAAACACGAATCCGTCAATGTTGTAGAGAGAGCGCATAGTGTTCCTGTCTCACTTGGGGCTGCGATAAGCCCGGCGGGCCGTGCAGGTTGGGTATGACAGGAGTATATCATTCCTCGCTTCGCAGCGAGCAACTGAACCGTAGGTGGTCCTGACAAATTGCAGGTCTAGGCAACGAGCAACATAGAGGGAGTACGTGAGCTGTGGTGCAGAGGCGTATCGCCTCGCTGGACGAACCATGCCAAGCGTAGCTCTCTGCGGAGTCGCTTTCTAGAACTTTG
>JBJYXA010000556.1:0-4821 GCA_046259705.1 Caldilineaceae bacterium | reverse complement strand
TACTATTCCAAATTTGGCCTAAAGGCCAGGAGAAAAGGGGTGTTTTTGGGTTGGGTTTTGCCCAACCCAAAAACACCCCCTAAAAAACTCTGGTTCTACACAGATTTGTGGGGTAACGAGTACCCCTGAAGCCAGGTTGAGGTAGACTATAGGCATACCTTGTACCTGGAGGAGTGTTATGAAGAAACAATGGCCACAGTTGCCAGCACCTGAGAAGAAGCTTTTCAAGGATGCGGCACGAGCTGTGCAACGTACGGAAAGCCTGCACCAGCAGGAGGTAACGGCAGACACGTTGAGCGAGTTGTTGGGCTTGCCAGGCATGCGCGTGATCCGCTATGCGATTGAGGAAGACAACCACGAGCGATTCCTGCATATGTTTTGCGAACATGATCAAGGAGTGGCCCTGTGCCCGCGGTGTCTCACTGTCACCGATGATCTGCACGAAGTGCAGCAACGTTGTGTGCGGCATCTGGACATCTGGGGCATGAAGACGTTGGTACACTTTCCGCAACGGCGCTTTGGATGCAGCGTGTGTGGGCGGCCCTTCAGCGAAGTGCCTGCGTGGATCGACCCGCAGCGCCGGCAGACGCTGGCCTTTGAACTGCACATCTACGAGCGCGTGAAAGGCAAGACGCCACGTCGCCAAGTGGCGCGGCAGGAAGGGATGCATGAAGCGGTGGTCGCGGAGATCTTCAAGCGCCAGGCGCGGCGCGCACTGCGTTCGACGACGCGGCAGACGGTACGTGTCTTGGGCGTGGATGAAATCGCCTTGCGAAAGGGGCACAAACAGTACGCCTTGGTGATCTCGGACTTGGAACGGCATCGTGTGATTGCGGTGTTGCCCGACCGTCGCAAGACTGCGCTGGAAGCCTGGTTGCTGCAATTGCCCCCTGAAGAACAACGCGCCATCAAGACGGTGTCGATGGATATGTGGGAACCCTATCGCCAAGCGGTGCAGCACTGTGTGCCGCATGCCGAGATCGTGGCGGACCGCTTCCATGTGATGAAGCAGCTCAATCACAAGCTGGATCTGTTGCGGCGCAGCCTGCAGCACAAGGCCAAGCAGAACGGTAATGAGATCCTGTATCAAGCCTTGAAAGGCAACCGCTGGGTCTTGCTCAAGAATCGGCGCGAACTTGATGCTGAACAAGAAGCCCAGTTGAAAGTCATCCTGGCGGCTTCGGCTGAGCTGCGGACGATTTACCTGCTCCGTGAAGAGTTCCGCATGATTTGTGACAAGATCCATGAGCGCGCCCGCGCTATGCGCTTCCTGGATGCCTGGACCTGGAAGGCTGTGGCGACCGGCAGCACGTACCTGGAGCAATTTGTCCGAACGTTGCGTAACTGGTGGCATGAGTTCCTCAACTACTTCAAAGCTGGTGTGACCCAAGGATTTGTGGAAGGCATCAATCATGCCATCCGTGACATCATCCGGCGCGCCTTCGGTTATCGAAACTTCGGCAACTTCCGTTTACAGGTTCTCGTAGAGTGCGACGGTAGCGGTTGATTTACCCACAAATCTGTGGAGAGCCCAAATCTTCAATCTGCCACTTCCCACACCAGTTCGTGCTGGCGTTGCCAGATACGGTAATGGAGACCGGTGAAAGCGGGCAGCAGTGGATCGTCGGCGGGCAGGTTGATGGTGGAACCGCCTATATCCGGACGAGCGCTGTGCATCGCCGTCAAGAGTGTCCGCGCAGCCTGCAACCGGCGGGGGTATTCGGGATCAACGGCCAGGTCTGCAACAACGTGACTGCCCTGTTGTAACTGGTAGAGGACGTAGCCAACCATACGCGACGCCTCCCACAAGGCCAATACTCGCAATTCGTCCTGACGGTGCAAGAGCGACGCCAGTTGACGCTGCCAGGGCATCCGTGTTTCGTGGAAAGCAGCATACGACGACAGGATCACACTGGGAGAAGCCGGTGCGATGCCGGATGGCAGCGGCAGCGGATCGAACGTTCCCGGCTCGAGCGTGAGGACCAACAAATCGCGCTCCCAGCAGAAGTCCAACTGCTGGTAGAGCGCCAGACCACCCTCGTTCTGGACCAACACCTCGAGATGTAACGTGCGCAGCGCCTCCGCCTTCGCCGTGGTCTGGATATGCTCGACGATCCGCCGCGCAATGCCGCGCCTCCGCCAGGGAGCGAGCACGCCAACCCCGCTCAACCAGCCGGCATCCCCGCGCAGAGACAGCAGCGCGATTGCTACCGGAGTGTCGTCGCTAATCGCCACCACCGACTTCCGCAAGTCGATGTCCTCGACAACGCACATCCGGGCAAAGTGCGCCGCGTCGATCCAGATAGGCAGGTAATAATTCAAATACGCCTGATTGATAAGAAGCGTCAGGCGGTCATACGACAAAGCTGTCGCGGGAACCAGATCAACTGACAATGATGTGGATTTCTTCATAATCAAAAGTAGCTTGGTTTTGATTTTACGACTGGCCCGAATGTATTTTACTAAACTTTCTACGCCTACGAAGCACCGAGATCGCTTTAATTATTCATGTTCAGGTCAGTGAATCCTACTATATACTGAGAATGATGAAAACGCAATCGTAACCATTCAGTCACCCTTCCGATTCGTTGTACATCTCTAAAACCGGGGTATAATAAATGAAATACATTGCCTGACAACGGATAAAAAGCACGGACCCATTTCAAGATATAAGGAATAGGAACGATGACACCAAATATTGAAGTCCGTAAAGCACGTTTGAGCGATGCTGAACGCATCGCAGATTTCGTAAACAGCGCCCACGCCGAGCGACAGGTGTCGCAGATGGATGTCGCTGAACGATTCAGCCAGGTGGGTTTTTTGCTGGCCGAGCAGCGAGGGAAAATCGTCGGTTTGGCCGGATGGCGGGTGGAAAACCTCGTCATCTGCCTGACCGATTTTCTGATCGCGCCGGGCGTGGATCGAGTATCAACAGGCCGTCTGCTGGTCACCGCGATGGAGAAGGAAGGTGGATTCTTGCAGGCTGAAGTGGCATTCCTCTTCCTTCCCACCAATCCAAGCCGGGACTTGATCGCCTACTGGCAACACTTAGCCTATGCAAGGAAAGCTATGTCGGAGTTGCCAAAAGCATGGCGCGAGGCCGCCAAAGAGTGGAATCCCAAGGCCACCGAAGCGATGGTCAAGCAAATCCGCGAGGACTTGATTCGCAAGCCAATGTAGGCCCGCGTCGTAGATGATAGAACAGGGAGGCTGAAGTCGATGGAGAAAATCAAACAATTTGTAAGCGCGCACCCACAATGGACATCCTGGATCGTGCTTTCTATTGGCATGGTCGCCATTCTCATCTGGTCAGCGCGAGATGTGGGGCTGTTGGCCGGACAGTGGGTCGCGTTAATCGTCGCCACCATCGCCGTGGCAGGGTTGGCGGTGTGGATTATCGGCTGGGAAGACGAAGAAGAAGACGCGGGCGCGGATGCAGCCGCATCTGCGGGCGCAGCCGCGGAGAAATCGCCCAAAGAAGCGTAAAACGAATTTCCTTGCAGACCAAGAGACACACCCCTGGTTAAGCCAGGGGTTTCTTTTTTCGGTTGCGCCTTCTTCGAGATACGTTATAATCTCCCAGGAAACTGTTGTTTTGGAGGCTTAACATTGGTTGAAGAACACATAGGCGAACCTTCGCCTGATGTTGGTGCAGCAACGCCGGTAGAGACGCCAGCGGAGGAGACAACCGAGGAAGAACCCTCGTTGAGTCGCTCCTTTGGTATTCGTTCGTGGCTACAAGATGTTCTGGAGACGCTGCTACTCGCGGTGATTCTCTTTCTGGTCATCAATACCCTTACCGGACGTTACCAGGTGCATGGACAAAGTATGGAACCGAGCTTGCACGATGGTCAATATCTCATCGCCAGCAAGGTCGGTTACTGGCTGCGCCTTCCTGAGCGCGGAGATGTGATTGTGCTCGACCCACCAAACGAGCAAAGCGAAGTCCCGTACATCAAACGGGTCATCGGCTTGCCGGGCGATGTGGTGGAGGTCCGCGAACAGCGGGTATGGGTCAACGGCGTGGCGCTCAACGAACCGTATATCAGTGCGCCACCCCAATACACTGGCAACTGGATCGTCACTGAAGATCAATATTTCGTACTCGGCGACAACCGCAATAATTCAAGCGATTCGCATGCCTGGGGATTGTTACCGCGCGAACAAATATTGGGTAAAGCTATCTTCAGTTATTGGCCACCGGAAACGTGGGGCGTTATTCCCCATTACACCTTCCCGGAGTTACAAACAGTACAATAGAGCCTGACATGGCATGGACTAAACAATCGACAATCAATGGTGGGGAAGTGGATTCGCTCAGCGTCGACGGATTGACAAGCGAACCCGAAGGCGGAGCGTCGGTATGGGCATGGTTTCGGGACCTGTTCGAAACGTTGGCGCTGGCCGTAATCATCTTCCTTGTGGTCAACACCTTCACCGGGCGCTACGAAGTGCAATCGATCAGCATGGAGCCGACGCTGCACGAGGGCCAATACCTGATTGTGAGCAAAATCGCGTACTGGCTCCACGGCCCCGAGCGCGGCGACATCATCGTGCTCGATCCGCCGAATGGACGCAGTGAGATTCCCTACATCAAGCGCGTCATCGGGCTTCCCGGCGAGAAAGTGGACGTGCACGATGGGCGTGTCTGGGTCAACGGGATTGCGTTGAACGAGCCATACATCAGCGGCCCGCCCAGCTACACCGAAAGTCGCGTTCTGGGAGACGACGAGTATCTTGTCCTGGGCGATAACCGTAACAACTCCAGCGACTCCCACATCTGGGGTGTATTGCCGCGCGACAACATCATCGGGAAGGCAG
>JBJYXA010000555.1:0-2199 GCA_046259705.1 Caldilineaceae bacterium | reverse complement strand
CAGCGATTCCCCCATAAGATGGGCCTGGAGATTCTGCCGGGTGCTCGACGGGCGCCCCAATAGTGGCAGGTCAAGATCGCCACCATTCGTGCTTGGGATCGAGCGTGCGCCGGTCGGGAGCCCGAATGGCACTAGCTTTAGTCGGAAACCGTCCAGGGCACGGGGTTTGGCGACGTCATGGCAGCAGTGCCATTAGTCAGCGCAGAACGGCCCAGCTTACCAGCTCTCCTGCGTATCTCCCCAGGGCGATCGATTGAGCGAGAGAAGTCGAGTGACCGAACGCAAGCTCGCGTTGCCTGCGTATAGATAATGATGGCTGGCGGTGGCCGGCAAAGGCAAACTCTGGCAAGGCAGCTACTTCGACCGGGGGCATGGAAGCACACCTGGGCGCTTGTCCGGGCATGGAACCCGTCTGTACCGCACTCTGATCAGGCGGCTGGAATCGCTGTCGATTTGAAGGTGGTTCCATGTCAAGCCTGGATACGGTGCGCGCTCGCTTTGCGCGCAATGAGGGGCTCCCATTTCTCGACATCTTGACCGAGTCCAGGATCCGGGAAGTTCTCAACGAACATGGTGTCCAGTATCGGGACCGAGTGTTCAGCCCGGTCGCCACGATCTGGGGCTTCCTGAGTCAGGTACTCAGCGAAGACCGCAGTTGCCGTGATACCGTGTCGCGGATCATCGCGCATCGTGTGGCCAATGGCATGGCCACCTGCTCGCCAAGTACTGCCAGCTACTGCAACGCGCGGAGTCGTATTCACACGAGTGTTCTCTCCACGTTGGCAAAGCGGACTGCTGAAGAGTTACAGATGAGCATTGGCGACCAGTGGGAGTGGAATGGTCGAGCCGTGTTCATCGTTGATGGCTCTTATGTCTCCATGCCGGACACCGCAGAGAATCAAGCTGTGTACCCACAGCCACCCAATCAGAAGCCGGGGATCGGTTTTCCGCTAGCCAGAATCACGGTTGTGTTATCACTGGCGACAGGCGCGTGTCACGAATTGGCCATCGCGCCGTACAAAGGCAAGGGCACGGGCGAAAAGACCCTCTTCCGACAGATGTACGACACCTTCAACGCGGGGGACGTAGTGCTCGCCGATGCTCTGTTCGACGATTACTTCGTCGCGTGCGACTTGTGCAATCGAGGCATCGATCTTGTCGCTCGCGCCAAGCAGGATCGTGTGGGAACGAGGATCGCAGAGAGCCGATCCGATGGTGATCTCGTTGTATGGCAGCGTCCCAACAAGCCACCTCGAATGACGAGAAAGGAATACCGGAACTATCCGAAACATCTCGTGATGCGGGAGGTGCCGGTTGACGCACGCGACAAGAACAACCGTGTCACGCAGTTCACGGTCATCACCACGATTCTCGCTAGGTCGATCGGTGGCAAGCAGATCGGCGATTTGTATGAGCGTCGTTGGGAAGGGGAACTCGATCTGCGATCGATCAAGGCCACGATGCAGATGGACGTCCTCCGCTGCAAAACGCCCGACATGGTTCACAAGGAGATCTGGACTCACCTGCTGGCGTACAACCTACTCCGCACCGTCATGGCCGTTGCTGCCAACGAGAACGACCTCGAACCTCGCAAAGTGAGTTTCAAAGGAGCCAAACAAGCCTTGACGGCCTTCGCTCCGAAGATTGAAGCTGCCCGGCCTGAGGATCGCAGGGTACTGATTGACGCCATGCTGACAACCATTGCTTACCACCGCGTAGGCGACCGCCCCGAACGCTGGGAACCGCGAGCACGCAAACGGCGGTCGAGAAAGGCTAACAGGCTCATGCAACCTCGGCACATTGCCAAGCTGTCGCAAAACCGATCAAGGTGGTTCTAGCGCGCAAATCGCAGGACCACCAATTCCAAATCGCAATTCTTTTGCTTCTGCCGAGCCGGTACTGTCACGATGGCCGACAGAGAGATCGCTTCTCGGGCTGCCCTCGAACAAGGAGACGTTCGGGCACGCCCACCGGCAGTGCCTCACGCGATGGAACCCTCTCTGCTGCCGTGTCGCGCCGTTTGGCGGTGGAAAAAAGCGGCCGGCCACGGACGTAAACGCTTAAGCTAGTGCCATTCGTCGCCCCCACACGTGCGCCCAACGAAATCTTCTAGCTGGCGTCTGGCAAATCCCAGCTAACCCGCGTCGGCGTGAAGATATAGGAAGCCGGGGCCTCAAGGTTGTTACATTTCGGGTGCTT
>JBJYXA010000554.1:0-18178 GCA_046259705.1 Caldilineaceae bacterium | reverse complement strand
AAATGCGGTCGAGTTGACTCCGATCGCCTGCCATTGGGAGCCCATTGCACCAGCATAGCCAACGTGTGATCGCCTGGCGGCAGTGCGCCCAGTGAATACGTATCGTATTCGTGTCGAGACTGAGAAAATCGGGCAGGGCCCCGACCGAGCCATTCGCCGTCGAGCCATGCGATGTAGCGAGTGTCAGCGAAAACATGAAGCTGGCCGTCGTCTACCGGTTTGTCCACACGAAACTTGCGACGAAACAGCGCAACTTCATGCGTCACTGGCGGGTCGCTCGTCGGCCAGATTGGTGACGCATTCGTGAACGCATCGTCCTGGGCGGCGACGTTAGCTTGGAAGCTTACGCACGCCGATGTCACGGATGCATTCGACGCTGCGTCTCGATGTTGCGCACAGCCCGATAGCATAACAAGTGCGAACAATGCCAAGCCTACTACGTTTGCGATGCGACTCCCCGTCGCCATGGGCCTAGCATGTGGGCGGACAACCATGGCTTGACCATGAGAGCGCATCCTGCGTTCGTTGCGTAGTGGCCTAATTGGACTCAAGGAAACGCACGAGCGACGCAACTGGCCTTCGGTCTGGGGCATACTATAGCTATTTCCCTTCCGGTTGGGCCATCGCGATAGGGCTCGTGGTCTCTTCCAGCCAGGTGAGATAGATCAAGGCCTCCTCGGCATTGCTGCCGCACATCTCCATCGCCGGGAGCAATCTCTCGCAGACGGCGGGGCGCTCCGGACTGCCATAAAGTGCACAACGATTATCTTCTGTGAGTTGAGCGCAGCGTACCCCCGCCGCTTTCCCGTGCGGCATGCCCGGTATAGGGGTTGAGATCGACGGTGCGATACAGCAGGCGCCACAGCCGAGACGGCATTCCATAGAACAGGTGTCTATACGTGAGGCATGCTTATTGCGGCTTCTCGGCGATACTCATGACACCTACGCCGAACGGAAGCCGGGTGCGTTGCACCAGTTCCGCTTCCAGCCATCCAACGCCGTGTAGTATGGCATTGGCCGGTTCCGGGATTGGCTCCATCTCCACTTGATACACATCATCACTTTCAGTCAGGTGCGGGCTATCCAGGTCTGGATCGTCGGGTCGCAATAAGCGCACGCCGGCCACCATGGGAAAGAGGAAGAAGCTGGTGTACGTCGTACGTTTGATCTTGAGGCCGCACAGCTCGAGTTTCATCTCGAGCTCGGGGGCAGTGTAGCGGCGCTCATGGTTGTTGATCTCGTCGTTGTAGCTCCAAAGCCACATAAACGCGGGGACAGTCACGATCAGCTTTCCACCTGGCTTTAGAACTCGCACGCATTCGTCCAATACGCCAAATTCATTGGCAATGTGCTCGACGGTATCGAGGAGCGCAACCAGGTCAAAGCTCTCATCTGCAAACGGCAACTGATCGCCAAAACCCTGACAGACATCCAAGGCACGCAGCGCTGCAACGGCCAAGGGGCGCGCGTTGTAGTCTAGTCCAATAACGTGCCCATAATGGGCCAGATGATGGGCCATGTTGCCGGCGCCGCTGCCGACATCTAGGACAGTCCTGTTCGAACCGGGAGAAGCGGGGCCTAACTCTGCATCCAGGAATTTCTGGATCGCCCGCGTACGGCCGGCGAACCAAGCGTGCCGATCTTCTTCCAGGACTGTCAATACAGGTGTCGTCATGCCTACGTCACCCTCCGAAGGGTATGATTTGATGCTATATGCGGCGCGTGATCAGGGCCTCACCGCCAAATATATCCGTGATGCGTACAGCGACAGTTGCCGGCTCGTTGGGGACGCCGGTCAGCACATAGCCACCTGAGACGAGATCCCGGCGTCGCCGCGGCAGGTCGCTGTGAACACCCCGGAAGACTGTGCCGTCAAACGCAGGATCTATATCGATGGCATCTACCCAGCGCCGCCAGTCGCCTTCTTGTTCCGCGCTTCGTGCGCCGACGGCCTCGAAAGACGATGGATCGGGCCGGTAGTCGTAGATGGTTACCTCTAGCATATCCGATCGCTCTCGGTTGCGCTCTGCAGAAATATCGGCCGAACCTCCTATATGTTGGGGATCATAGCCGTCCGTCGATCGTATGCTGAACCCGGGGCCAATCTCCTGCACGATCTGCTGCATCCGACGGCGCGCTGTCTGGATGGCGCCGTAGCTAATATCACAACCTATCCAGTGGCGGCCCATCTTATGCGCCGCCGCTGCCGTAGTGCCCGAGCCCATGAAACAGTCAAGTGCCGTATCTCCAGGGCGCGTCGAGGCTGAAATTGCGCGCCGTAATAGAGCTTCGGTCTTCTGCGTAGGATAGCCCATGTCTTCGCCGGGTGTGGTGCCTAGGCCGGGGATATCTTCCCAAAGATTGTCTACGCCCCTCTCGACCGCGTATCGATTCTTGCGCACGCGTGTCAGGTAGTATTTCACACCGATGTTACCGCCGTTCGATGCGAAGACCCTGCGGTTTTCCTCGTCGACTACGATCTCGCCGCTATAGGGCGCATAGAGACGGCCTTCCGTGTGCAGCTCTTTCAGCTTCTCAAAGCTATAGGTGCCCGGGTCTGAGGTACGGAAGAAGCCCCGTTCGTCTTCCATGAACTGTCTTGCCGCTTCCTCATGCGAAAAGGAAAGGCGCCGCCTCTGTACATTCCAGACGGTACGCGACTGTCGGTTCTTGGCAAAGATATGGATGTACTGTGTGCTATACGGGAAGTAGAAAGCGTTGACCTTGGCCCCTCGAGCCGTCTGGCTGCGCCAGCTGATGGTGTTCAGGTAGTTTTCCTCGCCAAACACTTCCTCCAAGAGGAGCCGCAGCCGGTGTTCCTGTCGATGGTCGCAGTGAAGCCAAATGCTGCCGTCCTCTGCGAGTAAATCACGGAGTAGGAATAACCGCTCGTACACAAACTGGAGATAGCTGTCACCGGTCCATGAGTCGTGGTACTCAACGGCCTGGCCGATCACGCGCCCGCGCCCGCCTCGCAGGCGCACCTTGCGTACGTAGTCACCGCCGCTGCCAAAGGGCGGATCGATGTATACCATTTGAATGCGATTGCGCCATCCGGCGCCGAGGAGATGGGCGAGTACGTGCTGGTTATCGCCAAAATAGAGTGAATTCGGGATGGCCTGGGCCAGGAAACTGGTCGGGGATTGGTCACTCACTGAGGCCACGTTCAATTGCGCCAGAGGCAGCTCGCTGCGAGGATCAAAAAGCTCCCGCAGGTGCACGTCCGTATCATGGAGCCGTGGCGGCTGTTGTTTGGCTTCCCACACCAACATCCCTCGACCGGCCGGCGTGCGGTCATACACAATTTCCGTAGGAACCCTATGATGCTCTTCAGGCTTTGACGTGTCCATCTTCGCGCGTCAGCGCTTCATCCGTTTCGATGTGCGATCTGTAAGGGTGATCGGTTATTGCCTGATGAATACCGACATAAATACGGGACGCCCATGCTGAAGGCACCAGTGTTCCCGATGCGTCGCAACAGACTCACCGATGATGGCCGATGGATCTCCTTCAAATGTCGCAAATTCAGAGTAACCACTCACCAAGTAGGATACCAATTCACCGTATTCCGGTACGTCGCTCTTGAAGTGCAGAAATCCACCGCTGCGCAGCTTCGCCACCAGTAAGTCGACAAACGGCGGGGAGAAGAGTCGTTTGACACGGTGCTGATCCTTCCACCACGGATCAGGAAATAGGACGTGCACTGCATCGAGCCGATGGTCCGGCAGCAGCCGTGGTATGCTGAAGCGACAATCGTCGTCGCTTATCCATAGGTTGTGCAGGCCAAGTCCCTCGATGCGACCGAGCATCAGACGCGCAGCCTTCGTTTTGGTTTCGTAGCCCAAAAACGTCGTGCTCGGCAGCCGATGCGCTCGTTCGAGTAGAAAGTCGCCGCGGCCAAAGCCGATTTCTATCTCCAGTCTCCGGTCCGACTCGATCTCTGCTCGAAGCGCCTCACCGTTGCCCCCAGCAGGATCGTCCAGCGCCAGGGTACGGAAAAAGGGCTGGTTTACGCCCCAGATAGGTTGGCGATCGGAACCGGGTCTGTATCGCGGGTCGCCGCCGATGAGACCTTTGCCAGCCTCCCAGTCGGCATACGCATGCGCACGTTCCTCTTGGCTTAGTTCCTCCCAGGCGAACTCCATGCGCCCAGCGGAAAAGGAGGTATCGCTGTAGTTCAGCAGCCGGTTCACTTGCGACATATTCGTGCGGCAGATGATCAGTTTGCCACTGCGTCGAGCTTACGCTTGATGGTGCTGCGTACGATGGACGCATCTGGCGGGAGGTAGACGGGAGGGTTAGCAAATTCGCTTTCTACCTCCGGTAGGTTTCCTTCGTGATAGCCTACCTTGAAACTCGTGAACTTCAGTCCATGGGCCGTGCTGATAACGACTACACGATCGTCCCTGCCTATTTCACTTCTGCGCACAAGGTTGAATAGGGCTGCCAGCGCCACTCCCGTGTGCGGGCATGTATACATACCGGTCAGGTCTGCCTTGGCTGCGGCGTTGGCCAGCTCATGCTCCGACACTGCCTCCACGATGCCGTTCGTCATCTGTATTGCTTGCACCGCCTTTTCGTAGCTGACCGGATCCCCAATCTGGATGGCGGTCGCCAGTGTTGGTTCGGCGTGAATTGCCTCTTTCTCTGCAAAACCATTCCTGTAACTGCGGTAGAACGGATCCGCTTTACTCGCCTGTGCTGCGACCAGGCGTGGCATCTTGTCGATGATCCCCAAGTCTAGTAGTAGGCGCAGGCCTTTGTAGAGGGCACTGATATTGCCCAGATTTCCCACGGGAATCACAATCCAGTCCGGCACTTCCCAATCAAACTGGCGCACGATCTCGATGGCGACCGTCTTTTGCCCTTCGATGCGAATACTGTTCATCGAATTCGCCAGATACAGGCTGCTGTCTTCCGTCACCTCGCGGACGATGCGCATGCAGCCGTCGAAGTCCGTATCCAACGCAAGCACATGGGCGCCGTTGGCGAGCGGCTGGACAAGCTGAGCTGTGCTTACCTTCCCTTGCGGGAGAAAGATGACGGCCGGAATACCTGCACAGGCCGCATAGGCTGCAAGCGCTGCGCTCGTGTCCCCGGTACTGGCGCACGCCACTGCTCGAACCGGGCTGTCACTGGCCATCATTTGTTTCACGACGCTGACGAGGACCGTCATTCCCAGGTCCTTGAAGCTGCCCGTGTGGCTGTTGCCACATAGCTTGATCCAAAGATCGCTGAGTCCTATGTGGTTACCCAGTCGTTCTGCCCAGTAGAGGTTGGTATTGCCCTCATACATGCTCACGACGTTCTCGTCGCGCAGATCGGGCACAACCCACTCCCGCATGCCCCACACGCCGCTGCCATAGGGCCAGGTCGTTGTCCCGACGCGCGAATCGATTAACGCTTTCCAATCTTTGGCAGATGTCTGGCGCAACGCGTCTACATCGTGAGCTACTTCCAGTAGACCGCCGCAGCGGGGACAAGTATAGATGACGTCGTAGAGGGAGTACTCTCCTGGACAACCTCGAAAGCAGCGAAAGTAGGCCCGAAGTCCGTCCACACCCATCTCGGATGTTAGTTGCGTATTCGCCGTCGACAAGGATGCCACTCGTACTATTCCAATCGATTGCGCAATTCGTTTACCAGCGCCGGAAGGATTTCGAACAGGTCGCCGACTACGCCGTAATTGGCTTTCTCGAAAATTGGCGCAGTACCGTCCTGGTTGATAGCCACGATGATTCGACTGGAACCCATCCCGGCCATGTGTTGGATTGCACCGCTGATTCCCGCGGCGATGTACAGGTCGGGGCGCACGGTTTTGCCCGTCTGACCGACCTGAGCGCTATATGGCACATAGCCAGCATCCACCGCAGCCCGACTCGCGCCTACTGCGCCGCCAAGCACGCTCGCGAGTTGGCCAACCAGTTCAAAACCCAACTCTGGATCCCGTGCCACTCCGCGACCGCCGGAAACGATGATATTGGCGTCGCTGAGACGGATCTCACCGCTTCCGCTCGATTGCGATGAAAGTACCTTCTCTAAAATCTCATTTTCGCTGAGCCCAAGGGAGAGTTCAATCATGTCGGCGCTGCCATCACCGGGTTCGGGAGGCGCAAACGATCGCGGTCGAACACTGGCGACTTGGACATCGCTCTCAAAGATGATGTCTGCCAGCAGATTGTTCGAAAAGATCGAACGTACGGCAACCAGCTTCCCGTCTTCGATCCGTAGATCGACGGCGTCCGGCGCTAACCCCGCTTCCAGCGCACAGGCAAGGTGAGCACTCAGTTCACGTCCGCGCGTAGTTGCGCCCGTGAGCAGTACCGTCGCTTCGGATTCGTGCGCGGCCTGCAACAGAGCAGTTCCGTATGCGCTAAGCCTGTAAGTTGCAAGGGAGCGGTCGGTGATTGTGTAGACTACGTCTGCCCCGTAGACGCTTGCGGCTTCCGACGCGGCGTCAGTGTTAACGCCGATGACGACGGCGACCAGTTGCGTTCGCAAAGTATCGGCGAGTTCACGCGCCTTCCCCAGTACTTCCCAGGAGCTAGGCGCGGTTCCACTACTTGTTTGCTCAATCCAAACTAGTACAGACATGTGTCTCTCCCTAGATCACTTTCTCGCCCATAAGCGCGTCGACCAGATGAGCTGCTTTTTCCTGCGCGGTGGCGCCCTCTATCATGACACATTCGGCGTCTGCGGATTCCGGCTTGCGGACATTCGTCCATACTGTCTTTTTGGCCAGATTGCCGGCTTCCAGTTCCGAAGCCGGGACGACTGGGATCTCCGCCCGGTTCGCCTTGCGTATGCCCATGAAGCTGGGGTAGCGCGGGTCATTGATCTCTTTGCCAACGCTTATCACTGCGGGAAGCGGTACAGACACTGTTTCTATGCGCCCGTCGAGGGAACGTTCTACCACGATAGTATTCTCTGATATGTACTTCACCTTGGTTACGTTGGATACGAGCGGAAAGTCGAGCCGACACGCCACGCCCACATAGACGCTCCCCGTACCGGCGTCAACGCTCTGCTTGCCGGTGATCACCAGATCGATCTCGCCTTGGGATTTCACCGCTGCGGCCAGGAGGGCGCTAGTGGCGCCCGCATCCACCGGGACGCCGGTGCTATCGACCAAAACCGCCTCTGTGACACCCATGGCCAACGCGTGCTTCAGCGCATCGGCAGCCGTTGTTGGGCCCATGGTGATGGCAACCGACTTAGCATTGTATCGTTCGCCCAGGCTCACGGCTTCTTCCGCTGCGTACTCATCCCACGGGTTAATGACCATTGTGACCTTTAGGTCACCGCTTCTCACCTCATCCGCCGAAACTTTGGGCAGCTCAGCGGTATCAGGTGTCTGCTTGACAAGAACGGCGATCTTCACGGAACGCACCCCCTCTTCGCATTCGCTATGTACATCTGTATGGTTTCGTGCTCTATTTGTTGCCGGCAACCCTGCCTTTGGTGTACCGGTCATTTGCTTTGATGCGCACTATGATACCGCAATCTAGCCTGAGTGCGGAAGCGACGACCAGGGATTGGGTCCGCTCAAGCACCGACGATTTCATCTATCGCTGCGAGTTCTGCCTCCGAGAACTCCAAGTTGTTGAGCGCCGCCACATTGTCCTCAATTTGGCTTACGCGGCTTGCACCTATCAATGCGGACGTCATGCCAGCATGCCGCAGCACCCAGGCGATGGCCATCTGCGCCAGGGACTGACCTCTGGAGTTTGCGATCTTGTTGAGCTTCTTTACCTTATCAATGTTCTCTTCGCTGATCTGCTCTCGCTGCAGGAATCCGTGGGATTTGGCCGCCCGAGAATCTTCGGGCACGCCGGAGAGGTACTTGTCGGTCAATAGCCCCTGCGCCAGCGGCGAAAATGCGATGCAGCCAATGCCCTCCTCGGACAGCACGCCGAGTAAACCATCTTCCACCCAGCGGCGAAACATGCTGTACGCGGGCTGGTGGATCACGCATGGCGTACCGAGTTCCTGCAGAATTTGGGCGGCCCGCCGCGTATCGTCCGGTTGATACGAGGAAATCCCAACGTATAACGCCTTGCCCTGCTGCACAATGTGGTCGAGCGCCGCCATGGTCTCTTCGAGCGGCGTGTCCGGATCAAACCGGTGGCTATAATAGATGTCGACGTACTCCAGGCCCATGCGTTGAAGACTCTGATCCAAACTAGCGATCAGGTGCTTTCGTGAACCCCATTCACCATAGGGTCCGGGCCACATTCGATAACCGGCCTTGGTAGATACAATGAGTTCATCTCGGTGGGCCGCGAGATCGCGGCCAATGATGCGGCCGAAGGTTTCCTCAGCCGACCCGGGCGGTGGCCCATAGTTGTTGGCCAGGTCAAAGTGCGTAATACCCAAATCGAATGCGCGATGAATCATTGCACGCGCATTCTCCTCGGTATCCACTCCGGAGAAATTATGCCAGAGGCCAAGAGAGATCGCGGGCAGAAAAAGACCGCTTTTGCCGCTACGCCGGTAGACCATTTCTGTATAGCGTTCAGAGGATGGCTGCCAAGTCATCGTCGATAACTCCCCCTTTGTACAGCACTTGTAATGTAATCTGCTACTGGCCTACTCCGGGCAGTCGAAGCACCGTCCTAAACCAGCCCGCATACTTGGGGACGTCTCAGGTTCTGCGCCCAGAAAAAAGGATCGTGCCCTATTGTAAGCTTCCCGCAACCCGGATCAGGCTGAGGCTTTCCTTGCCGCGCGCTGGCGCGTCTCGTGATGCAGCTCTTTCTTGCGAATACGAAGCGCCGTTGGCGTGACCTCCAGCAGTTCGTCGTCGCTCAAGTATTCGATGGAGTCATCCAGCGAGAGAAGTCGCGGCGCGTCCAGCCCCTCCATGTCCTGCTTCGGTTTAGCGCGATAGTTGCCGAGCTGTTTTGTCTTACAAATGTTGACGACCAGTTCCTCGTCGCGAATATGCTGGCCGACCACTTGCCCGGCATACACCTCGTCGCCTGGCGTAACGAAGAACGCGCCGCGCTGTTGAAGTTCTCGCAGCGCATAGCTAGTGACCTGGCCGCTTTCCAGCGCCACGAGCGAACCGCGCCCCGGTGTGGTGATTTCGCCGTAGTACGGTTCGAAGTCGCTGAACAGGGCATGATAGATGCCGGCGCCGCGGGTCACGGTCAGGAAAGGCTGCCGAAAGCCGAGAAGCCCACGCGTGGGCGCCAGGTATTCGACATAGACTGTTCCGTCATCGCCATAGCGAATCTGTTCCATTCGCGCTCGTCGCTGGCCAAGCATCTCGGTTACGGTACCCAGGTACTCTTCGGGAACTTCCAGATACAATTCCTCGACCGGCTCGAGGGGACCGCCAGGACCATCGCGAAGGATGACCTCGGGTCGGCTCACTGAGAACTCGTAGCCTTCCCGTCGCATCGTTTCAATTAGAATGGCCAAGTGCAGTTCACCGCGGCCGGAGACGATGAATGCATTGGCGGTGTCAGTGTCCTGAACCTGCATGGCGACGTTCCGTTCCAGCTCATTGTAGAGTCGAGAGCGCAAATGCCGGCTGGTCAAGTACTTGCCGTCCCGGCCGGCGAACGGGCTGTCGTTGACGCTGAACGTCATGCGCACCGTAGGTTCTTCTACGGAAATGGGCGGCAATGGACTCGCATCGTCGTCATCCGCCAACGTGTCACCTATGCCCACTTCTGGGATACCGGCTACAGCGATGATGGAGCCTGCCTCGGCTTCGTCCACCTCGACCCGTTTCAGGTCGCGAAACCGGTAAACCTGAGTGACTTTGGCAGGGATGGTAGTGCCATCCGGCAGGACGCGTACGATATTCTGACCGGTGTGTATCGTTCCCCGGCGTAATTTGCCCACAGCAATCTTGCCGACGTAGTTGCTATGTTCGAGCGTAGTCACCTGCAACTGAACTGGGCCGTGGGGTTCGACGGCGGGGCCGGGAAGATGCTGTAGGATGGCGTCAAAAAGGGCGCTAAGGTCATTATCCAGCGCGTCCGGGTCTACGCCGGCCCGGGCTTCCAACGCACGCGTATATACGACAGGAAAATCGGCCTGCTCGTCCGTGGCGCCGAGGTCCACGAATAGATCGAACGTGGCGTTGATCACCCACTCAGTTCGGGCAGCCGGCCGGTCGACTTTATTGACGACTACGATGGCCTTGAGGCCTTTGTCCAGCGCTTGTCGCAGGACGAACCGCGTCTGCGGCATGGGGCCTTCCACTGCGTCCACCAGCAGTAGCACCCCGTCGACCATGTTCATGATGCGTTCGACTTCGCCGCCGAAATCAGCGTGTCCCGGCGTGTCGACAATGTTTATGGTGATGCCGTTGTAAACAATGCCTGTATTCTTGGCGAGGATGGTGATGCCGCGTTCACGTTCCAGGTCGTTGGAATCGAGCACCCGTTCCATCACTTGTTGATTGGACCGAAAGACATTAGCTTGCCGCAACATGCCGTCGACCAGTGTGGTCTTGCCATGATCGACGTGCGCAATAATGGCGATATTGCGAATATCGTCCCGCACTACGCTCGCGCCATTGCCGTTGGTGGTTACTACCATTTCATCCATACGAACTTTGTACTCCGCACACAAAAACGCCCGGCACCCCCAGAGGGCCGTCCGGGCACACGACTATCCCGCCGGGCAGTATACAACGTTCCGGAGTCTCAGCCTAACCTACCGGTTGGGATATCTTGTTACGTGGCTGCTCCACTGCGACGGCTGGGCGACTGCCGGCGGCACAATGCGGATAGACGCGACCTGCGTGCCGCCGGCGCTGCGCCCGCGGGCGATCTCAGGGAAGGATGAGGGTCTTCAGCGACGCCTGCCGTTCTATGTCTCTCGTCTCCGTACGGAACACGTCCGCAATCTCATCCATGCGGTAGCTCACAGAGTTCTCGAAAATAATATCCAGGTTGAAAACGCCTCGCTCCACTGCCCGGTAGGCTTCTCGCATGTTTTCCACGGAGCGCAGACGTGTATAGTGCACGGCGTTCAGATTGCGCACTTCGATGCCGTCTTCGTGGAAGCGGTGGAAGCAGAATTCGCTGACCGGCGCGTAGTTGTCACCGTATAAGGCCAAGAGTCCGTTGTGGCGCAACATGCCCAGACCTTGTACGATTCCGATTCCGGTTCCGCCGATAGCCTCGACTGCCACATCCACGCCTTCGCCGTGCGTCAACTCCAAGACAGCCTCCACGGGGTCCGTTTCTTTGGCGTTGATCACATGTTCGGCACCCAGTTGGCGCGCGATCTCCAATTTCGCCGGCACTACATCCACAGCGATGACCTTGGATGCACCGGATTTGATCGCTCCCTGCAGCAATATATTGCCGGCGAAGCCCACGCCGTTCACGGCCACAATATCGCCCAGCCTGACGCCGGTGTGGATGGCAGCCCACGCCGCGCATCCAAGCGGTTCGTAGAGACAGCCGACGGCGAAGGATACGCCATCAGGGATAGGCTGAATGTTTGCGATGTCGGTTACCCAGTAGTCGGTGAAGGTTGGATATACAAGGCTGCCCACGCGATCGTCCACGCGAACCTTGCCGCCGCCCACGTACTCGTCAACGCCGAGACCCTTCTCCACGATCACGCCGCCACCTTCGTGGCCAAGAGGGCCCATCGGGTACGCGTGAGAATGCCCCTCGACGTGTCCCTCGCCTAGCACGGTTTCGGGACCGCCGCGCGCCTCGTCCTGTGGACGTACGGTGATGCCGCGATAGAAGTATCGTTCCGAGCCGCATACCGACGCCTGGTGGGTCTTTATCAGCACCTGGGTCGGTTTCAGTTCGGGGAGCGTCATCTCCTCAATGCGAATTTTACCGGGTTCCAGATAGACTACGCGTGTGTCGACCATCGTTGGATGCTCCTCAATTCGTTATAGTTCTCAAACAATCCGTGCCTTATATCGTCGCGTCTACAAGCTGGCCGCTGATGTGGGCGTCAGGCCAATCTGGGCATCGGTGGCCTTCTACTGCGCCGCGCCGATCCTCCCGGGCGTCTCAATGTAGAGTACACCTACCGCAACGTAGGGACTACTTAAGCAGCATGACGAATGGTGTCTGCAACTCCACTGGCACCGTTCTCTCAAGGTCGCTGAAGCGGAACTCCTAGGCGCCGCCTAACGCCTCTACGCCCTGCTTCGACATAAAGCGCTGCAACGCCTCGGAAGGTTTGCCGACCTCCACATACGGACCAACGTGTATTGTGACTGCGGCCGGACCCGCCCGAATTTCACTTGACAGTATCTCGTTCTCGCTACTGACTGGCTTGCAGCGGGAACTCTTACACCGATACCAAGGTCCTGCCTGTCCAAGCCGTGGTAGCCAGCGAAAGGCGCGTCTGACGGGAATGGCTTCAGCTTTTCAATATATCCATGGTAAGTCCATACCATGCGCCCAGTGCCTCGGCCAGTTTATCCACACTCGTCCTGGTTCATATTCCTGATGCTACAGCTATCAGCCCACATGACCAATCCTGAGTCGTTTTGGTCAGTGATCGCCACGCATAGAACTCGCGCCAATCATTTTGCAACAATAACAGCACCAAAAGGTCTCGGCAGCGGAACTGTGTGCACCAGTCAAGAGAGATAGCGTTGTGTTGGCCCGGCCGATACAGGCCGGTCACGCCCCAGGAGTATTCAACAGCAATATCACCGTTCATAATGCTCAAACAGGCGGTACCGGTGAATATTGTCGTCATAGGACGGTTCTCGAAGTACACCGCCCTTTGTTCACCTAGACGTTCACATTACGTTTCTACGACCTCGATAATCAGTCTATCCTGCTGACTAGCGGCTCTTAGTTGCCAGCGGGTGCGGCTTTGTGCGTATTGAAGCCTGCATGACTACAATTCCTAGTATTGTTATTGTGCTGGCCGTAATGGCGCTCGAATTCCGTTCTTCGCTGACTGCGTGCTTCACACGGTCTACGCGCTGAATTGTAACCCGCAGAACTTAGTTGCTTTTGTAGTGGGAGGGATGCGCTCCCGTGAATACAGCCACATGACCCAGTCGACATTTTGAGACATAGCCGCTGACCCATCGCAATGCAAAGGAACGAACAGGCCATGACATTTTCACGAATCGAACAAGATCTGGTGGACGCCGTCTCCGCCGACAGATTGATGGATGTGAACGCCGCGATTGCGCAGTGGACCCGTCACTCCGGCACGCCGGAAGAACGCGCTGCATTCGAATACGTACGCGCCAAACTGGACGAGTACGGCCTGAAAACCAGCCTTCTCGACCACCCGGCTCTCATCAGCTATCCCCTGGAGTCGAGCTTGGCCGTTATCGACGAGGCGGGCAACATTCTGGCCGAGTACCCGACGCTGGGTGCGGCCTACAGCGCCAGCACCGATGAACTGGAGGCATCCTTAGTCGATGTTGGTTTTGGCGCGCCAGAGGATTACGCTGCCCAAGACGTGCGCGGCAAGGTTGTACTCGTGAACGGGCTGGCGTCGCCCACGGCTGCCTATGCGGCCGAAGAAGCGGGCGCTATTGGCCAGATCTTCATCAACGATGACCACCTCCACTATATGATCGTTAGCTCGATCTGGGGCACCGCTACGCCCGAAAGCGCGCATCGCATTCCATCGACACCTTCACTCTCGGTAGTGGAAGCGGACGGCCATGATCTGCGCGCTCGCGTCCAGGGCGGAGCAGTGCAAGTACGACTGCGGAGTCGCATCTTCATGGCCTGGCAACAGACGCCAATCCTTATCGGCGAGCTGCAAGGTCACCATGCGGATGAGTTTGTCATGTTTAGCGGCCACCTGGACTCCTGGGAGGTGGGCGCTATGGATAATGGGAGCGCCAATTCCACCATGGTGGAGGTAGCGCGCCTGCTGGCGCAACATCAGGAGGAGCTTTACCGGGGCCTACGCCTGATCTTTTGGAGCGGCCACAGTCACGGGCGCTATTCCAGTTCTACGTGGTATGTAGACAATCACTGGGAGGACCTGTACGATCACTGCGTAGCCCATGTGAATGTCGACTCCACCGGCGCACGTGGCGCGACATTCTACGGAAGTTTCCCGGCCCACCTGGAACTGGGACGATTCGGCGAGGAGATTGTAGGCGCGCACACAGGCCAGACAAGCCAAGCACGTCGCATGAGTAGGGCTGGCGATATGAGTTTCAACGGCGTGGGCCTGCCTGCCATGTTCATGAGCCTAAGTCAGGTACCCTTGAGCGATGAAGACACAGACTATGTTTCGCAAGCGACCGGCAAACTCTTTGGTGGCAAAATGCCTTGGTGGTGGCATACCAGCTACGATACCATCGACAAGGTCGATGCGGACGTATTGCGGCTAGACACACAAATCTATATGAGCACGCTCTGGCGTCTATGTCATGACCCCCTGTTGCCCATGGACTTCCGCCCGGTGGTCGCCGAGATTCAGCTAACGCTAGAGGAACTGTCACATGCCGCCGGCGATCATCTGGACCTTAGCAGAGCCATCGAACGAAGCAATGCTTTGGCTGAGGCAGTGGAAGGGCTTGCGGACCAATGTGCTGCCGCAGCTGCGGAGGAAGCTGAAGAAGGTGGCGCCAGCGCCTCGCTTGCCGTGATCGACCTAAACCGGACGCTCATGGCTCTTTCTCGCATTCTAATCCCGGTCACCTACACCGACGCAGGGCGCTTCGACCATGATCCCGCATGGAGCCTACCTAATCTGCCTGGCCTCGCCGGCGCTCGGCGTTTGGCTGGCCTAGATCCCGGAAGCAACGAGTATCACTTCCTGCAGACACGCCTGGTCCGCAATCGCAATGAGGTGGATTTTGCGCTGCGACGGGCGCTCGAAGCTGTAGCCCAATTTGATAACGTGTAGGAGACGATAGTGCTGGGCTAATCCGTCAATATGTCCGTAGGGGCGTCGTCGAGCCCTCCGGCAGCCTTGGCAACATCCAGCCACATCTGATGGCCGTCACTTACGATATGCACGCGTCCATGCTCATCGGAGCGAAGTATCATTCGGCCGTGCAGGCTCTCGATGACTTCGGCATGCGGGTGGCCATAGCGATTGTCCGCGCCCACTTGTATCACTGCGATCTGCGGGTCAACGGCGGCGACAAATTCCGCGCCCGTGCTGGTTCGGCTGCCATGATGGCCGACCTTCAGCACGTTCGCCTGGATGGGCGCACCCGCTGCCAGCCAACCGTTCTCGCTCGCGAGGCCAGCGTCACCTGTCAAGAGCGCCGAGAAATCGCCGTAGACGACTTTCACTACGAGCGAACCTTCGTTATCGGGATCCGGACCAACGTAGCGGTCAGCACTTGGGTTGAGTACCCACAACGCTGCACCGTCGCCCAAATCGATCCAGCCACCCTCATGCAGTGCCTCTACAGGAACGCCAGCAGCCTCTATCTGGCGACGCCAGGCCGAGGCATCGTCTGCGGCAAGCACCGCTTGCTGTGTAATCGCCTGACCGACGCCAAGGCGTCCTATCGTCTGCGTCTGGGCGTCCATGTGGTCTCCGTCGGCGTGGGTGAGCACCACCATATCCAAGGACCGATCCCAGAAAGGCATAACGGCGCCCAATTCGCTCAGCAGCGCCTGCGGGCTGTCGCCGCCGTCAACCAAGACCTGTCTCCCGCTGGGAGACTGAATGAGGATACCGTCGCCTTGGCCCACGTCGAGGAAGTAGAGGTGAAGACGGCCGTCGGGCATCAGGACGTGCGCCCACCAGATGAGCAGGGTCACCAAGGCGGCGGTGACGAGTACGACTGGATGTCCGGCAACATTACGGCCCCGGTCCTGTACTATTGCCACCTGCGCCGCCAGCCAAGCACCTAGTGGGCGACGCCACAATAGGACGCCCATGGCTGCGTACGTGGCGGCCATCGCGCCGAACGAGTAGCTTGACGTCTCCAGACTGGCAAACGGCAACACCGCGAAACGTTCCACAATTTCGACCGTCCAGAACAACCCCGGCCAAGCCGCCCACAGCAATAGCTGGGCGGGTAACAGCGCGCCGGCCGCGCCGGTCAGGGCCCCAGCGCTCCCTGCCACAGTAATGAGCGGCTGGACCGGTGTGATCAGAAAATTCGCCAGCAAACCGATCCCGCTCACGCGCCCAAATGTGTAGGCGATCAGCGGCGTGACCGCGATCGCGGCGGCCAGCGACACGACGACGGTGTCAGTGACGAGGCCTCGCAGTATGCCGTTGCTGGCTTCAGGTAGGCTCGTGCCTGTCGAAGGCGCATAGAACGAGGAGATCGGCCCTCCTTGCCCGCCCGGCCATAGGCGCTCGGCGATGGGCGCCAATATCGGTGTGAACACGATCAGTCCAGCCGTGGCGAAGGCGCTGAGTTGGAAACCTGCATCGTACAACGCAAGTGGATTGATTGCGACCAGCAACCAACAGGCGGCAAACAGCGACACGATCGCCAGCCCGCGCCGTCCCATGCCCAGCGCAATCACGGCGAGACCGCCCATCAGCGCAGCCCGCAACACTGCCATGTCCCCACCCACCAGCAGCGCATATGCCGCGATGCCTATGACTACGGGGACCCAAGCGCGTCGCTTGCCGACTATGCGCGCAAAGATACCAGCCAGCACTCCGGCGATTAGCGCGACGTTGCTGCCCGAGATGACGATGACATGGCTCGTGCCCGTGGCCTGGAAGCTGTCCATGAGTTCTCGAGGGATGCCGGTCTCGATGCCTAACAGCATGCCGTTGGCAATCGAGGCGTAGGGTGCGGGCAGCAGACGGTTGATGGCGGCTTCGCCGCGGGCGCGAATAGGATAGAGCGCGCGCAAGACCGGACTGCCGCGCAGGTCGCCTGCCATTGGGGTTACGGTTGCACGTTGTATCTGACTGCGGATGCCTCGACGGGCCAGATAGTCCCGGTATACGTTGCCGTCTCCCGGGTAGGGATCGGTGAGCACGCCCCTCACGCGCACTGGCTGCCCGTAACCAAATTGCCGGTCAAGGTCTGCCTCAAGTCGCGCAACGCCGTCAACCGATCTCGTCACATCGTCGATTAGCAGAGTCTCCACCCGCACATCCAGCCGTTGTGAGGTGTCGCGTACGGACGGATAGCTTGTGATGTAGCCCTCGACGAGGACTGGGATGCTGGTGTCTTCCGTACCAGATTCGTACGGCGCATTCCAATACGCGAGATCCCCCGCATCTAGACACGGATACAGCGGGTGCGAGCCATAACGTGCGCATCCGGCAGCAAGGCAAAGCGCAATGGCGACCAATACCCCAGGCGTCGGAGACGGGCGTGGAGGGACGAAACCCGCGCTCTCCGGCCAGCGTAACCCGGAAGCAGCCGCCGGATCATGCACTCTCCGGTTCAATAAGGCAGAGAAAGGTACTATCCCAAGCAACGCGATCCACCACCACGACGGAAACGCGCACGGGAAAACGCCGGCATCCCATGCCCAGCGCCCAAGTGCGATTCCTGCCATGAACGCAACCGATAGATAGAGCAGCGTCACCGCTCAGAGTCTTTGCTGTGTGTACCACGACCGTTGCCGCGCATCGTTGGCGTGGACCGAAGCACGGAGGAGAGGTTATTTATCGAACCTGATTCGATTGTCATCATACAACCGAGGCTGCTGTGGCCCAAGTGAGCGACAGGTCCATTCTTGGCGCTGTGCAGCGTGAATGATACTGTTGACCTATCCCAAGTTAACGCAGCAACCGTGGGAGCCACTACGTGTATCCACCAGGTGGTACAACAGCCCTATCCAATGCCGAAAGCACCGGGAGGCAGCATGGCATTTCAGAATGACTACCGCTATATGTTGGACGTTCTCAATAACCGCCGACCGCAACGGCTTCCCA
Organism: Caldilineaceae bacterium; assembly: GCA_046259705.1. Classification (GTDB taxonomy): domain Bacteria; phylum Chloroflexota; class Anaerolineae; order Caldilineales; family Caldilineaceae; genus JASGTU01. The sequence continues at coordinate 376 of JBJYXA010000554.1, read as the reverse complement.
TCTACGAGCACATCATCGACCCTGTCATCATGGAGAAAATCCTTGACGTCGAATTCGCCGGACTATTTGACGGCGGCGACGCCGACCTCCTGGAGTTCTTTGCACAGTATTGTCGCTTTTTCCAGGAGATGACCTACGACACCGTCTCATTCGAGGTGACCATCACCGATCTCCTCCCCGATCACGGTGCAATCTTCGGCGGCCGGCGAGGCCCGATTCAAAGCAAAGCGGACTTCGACCGCTATCCGTGGGATGAGTTGCCAGGGCGCTATTGGGCGCACGCGGCGCCTCGCTTCGATGCGCTGGCACAGCGGATGCCCCCAGGCATGTTGTCGCTCGGTGGCGTCGGCAACGGCGTGCTGGAGATCAGCGAAGA
>JBJYXA010000553.1:0-8540 GCA_046259705.1 Caldilineaceae bacterium | reverse complement strand
CTGTTTCCATGTAGCTGGCGTAGAGCTCTTCATGGCATCCTTGACAAGTGAGCGAACCCACGTAAGTTGCCGGCGCATAGTCTATGCCCGGTTCTCCTTGCGGACCACGCGGTCCCTCTGAGCCCGGAGGGCCTTGGACGCCTTGGGGTCCTGGTGGACCCGCTGGACCGGGCTCTCCCGGAGGGCCAACAGTTCCTTCCTGGGCGGCACAAGCTGCCAGTAGGATGACGGCGGCCAACGTAATCGCCATCACTAGTAGACTTCTCATACCGTCCCCTTTCCTCTGGATCGCAATCTATGGTGGTTCTTGTTATTGACGGTAAAGGCCTGACGAGGTGTCTAGGAGTGGTTTTCCGTCGCAGACGACGCACACGCTTCGCACCGCCAATGCATTGAAGCATGTCGGGGAACATTGCGCAGTTGCAGCCAAACACCTATGGTTCGAAAGCGTTGTGTTCAAAGTGCTGCACGACCACCGGCGAGGATGCCAGAGTGTAGTGGCGGAAATAGCTCCCGGCGATGCACCCATTCTAGGCGGTTCCTACTTGTGTGTCAATTCACTAACCGGTTCCGGGCAATTTGTCGTTGAGTCTATCTGATTCGGCACTCGTGACGATCCCTGCAGTACGGCGCCTGCGTCTGACATAGTAAGTCTGATATGGTTGAAATCGATCGGACGTTTCGCAGCCAATACGGGAAATCTTCCCACAACGGCACACCTCGGTCCTGCCCTGTTCTACCTTAATGCCGTGATCTGCCGCCCTGCGCTAACTGCCCATCGATTTCCAATAACCGATTCTTCAGTTGTGCCCGCTGCGCCTGCCATGTGCTGTCACCGATTTCGCCCAGTGCGTGCAAGTCGTCCAGGCGAGCAATGCTGCGCAACAGCTCTTGACGCTGAGCGCCAAGACTTTCCGGCGTATCACTACTGTCGAAGCGACCGTTTTTCCAAGACCAGGTCAGCACGCCGCCAAGTGACACTACCGCAAGCAGAGCGATTAGCCAGGCCATCCACGGTTCGTAGGGCGCCGTGGGGGATGACATGCTCGTAGCGCCTTGGACGGCGCGTGGGTCCACATCTCCACTCCGAAGCAGTCCGGTGAGATTGATGACGATGGGTTCGAGCCCCAGGTCTGCTGCACTCCACACGCGGAATGGACTCCCGTTGAAATCACGTGTGCCCGCTGGATCTAGGCCCGGAATGTCCACCTCCAAGCCTGGCATGTCGGCCACCAACAGATTCACCGTGCTTACAGGATATTCAAAGGTCTGTTCCAGGGAGACCGAATCGCCATCGAAGGGTAGCGCATACTGCATGATGATCTGTCGTGTGCCGGAACCGGGCACGACCGGTGTAGTGTCATAGATGAGATCGCCCACCTGAATGAAACGTTCTCCAAGTGCACCATTCTCAAAGCTGATTTCGACTGCGTCGGCCGGCACGTGGAATGCGACGGTTACGGGTTCGTCGACGCCGCTAACAGTTTCGCCTACGAAGGTACGATCCCCGGTGTTGCCCACTTCCAGCACCTGCAACACGACAAGCGCCCCAGGCTGCGAATCGATGATCCAGTGGACGCGGTCCAGGACGAGACTGCTCGGATCGTCCGTGACGCCAAATACGGTGACATCCGCTTCTGCTTCAGGCTGTTCAGACGTTAGGGTGGTAATGGGGCTGCTGTAACGCACGCCGTCTTGTGTGACTGAGGCCAAATAGACCATGCTCGGGTTTGTGGTGTCCGGATCCACAGCGAGACCCGTGAACTCGAAAGCTCCGTCCACGCCTACCGTCGTCGAGTAGACTGCCAAAGGCTGGAAGTCGACAAATGATTCAAGCGTGACGACGGCCCCGCCTGCTTCAGTTCCACCAGGCGTGCCCTGAACGACGGTTCCGCGGATAACACCATTGCCCTCGGCTGTAGCTTGCCACGGGGGAACCATCGAGAAAGTACGCACGTACTCCAGTACCTGTCGCCGCTCCGAATCCGTCCACTCTTCACCGATCTCGGGGTGCGCTTCCTGCCAGCCGGCCGTCCAATCCGCCTGGCTCATGGCCATGGCATACGCCGGATCGGAGAGATCCTGCAGCGGCTGCGTCGCGTCCGGTCCATCGCCTGCGCCGGTGTCACCGTGACAATTGGCGCAACTGACCTCATAAGTCTCTTGACCTTGGACGGTCTCCTGCTCGCTAGTATGCAGGCTCCATGCATATGCCAAAGTATTCCAGATCATGGCATCTGACAGCTCGTTCTGCCATGGCGGCATCATGGCCGCCATGCGGCCGAATTTGGTTGTATGGAAAAGCTGCGCGGGGCTTTGGTCCCAGACAGCGTCGGGGTCTGCGAACGCAGTAGGCGGGCCCGGCAGTTGCGACGCAGTTGGGCCGTCGCCCATTCCTTCCACACCGTGGCACGGGGCACAATTTTCCTCATAGGAACCTGCGCCAAAGAGACCTGACGGTAGAGCCGCCGGGACCGGAACGTCATCGATATTGAACTCAGGCGAAGTCTGCTGAGCATAAGATGACTGCGGGGCGAGCAGGGCGCCTATCGCTAGTAGAACACCGATCGCGCGGAAAACCACTCGAGCAGTACGCAGCGCAATGGTCGCCCGCAGTTCGTGTGTGGGGCGTCCCAGCGCTGATTGTATGGACAAGGCAAGAAGCCTGGTCTTAATTGGAGGTCGGGCCTGGTAAAAGGGATTCAATTGAGGGGATTTCGCGGACGGTGTATGGCTAGATTGTGGATCTGGATAAGGTTCATCAAGCAGAATCAGCGTGAAAGCACGATCGACAGAGCTCAGCGCGTGGATTCTGCGAATACTTCTTCCGGCTCTTCTTCGTACCTACTCGGGCATTTGAGCAACAGCGTGTCGGCTTGGAAGTTACCGTCGGACAGAAGTTCACCTTCGATAATCGCCGACGCAGCGCGTTGGAAATTGTCCGGGCGTGGTCCATAAAAGACGATGGGTAACTGTTCGCCGTCTTCATCGCTGATGGCAAAGCGAAGGGTAACCTCTTTGGCGTTCCAGTCTTCGCTTCCATCGACGACCGTACCACTCACGCGAACGCGCTCTCCATAGATACTGGGAACACGTTGTTGTACTTCAGCGACGGTCAAGTAGTATGCGCCCGTAGATACTGTCGCCTGTACGATCAGGACTACAATCAAGGAGACAACGAGGGCTCCACCGATGATGAACTTTAGGTTCTTGCCGCCGATCTTCTTCTTCTCTAGATCGACAGGAATTGTCTGTGCCTGCTGCAGCAACTCGGTCATGTCAATGATTCCTCAGCATTCGGGGGAAACCAAGGTAAGGCGTATCTAGAAGTATAGTTAGAACGCTCAGTTTCGCCAAATTGACGCCGGACGGCATCCGAATAACTCATTCTGGTCAGGCTAGTGGCGTAGAATTCGGTTTGTCGAAACAAATATGCGAAAATTGAGTGCTTGACAGCGCGCTATCGTGGACACAATATGCTGTTCATCGATAATTGAAGAAGGCGGTTAGGTATCGAAGCAGTACGGTAGGCGACCCGTCACCGACCCGCCTAGCTCTGCACAGCAGATCAACATACGCTATATCGATAAACTCGAATTGTCGGTTATGGGTAGACATCATGTACCGGCAACTCTATAACACCATCCATATCTATCGACTGATCTATCGACTGTCGACAAAATACATCTGAGGAGTGGGAGGCAGCATTGCTGGCTAATCCGAAGCAGATACGAAGCTATTTCACCGACTGCCAGGAGGCGATGATTGGGCGTATACACGATCTCGTTGTCCTGGAGACACCAACATCGGACAAACAACGCCTCGACGCGTTCGCCGACGGTTTGGCCGGCGTGTTTACGAAGCTGGGAGCGGCTGTAGACATCGTCCCGGTCGCAGAGCGCGGCAACCATGTCCTAGCCCGCTACCCGGCGCCCAATGCAACTTCGAACGTCAAACCTGCCTTGGTCCTCTGTCACCTTGACACAGTGTGGCCCGTTGGCAGTCTGGAAACGCACCCATTCCGCATCGAGGGCAACAAAGCATATGGACCAGGCATACTCGATATGCAGACGAGTCTTGTGCTCGTGGAATTCGCTTTGAGGGCGGTGCGCGATCTTCAGCTGAACCTGCCACGGCCGGTCACCGTGCTGTTGAATTCGGACGAAGAGGTGGGAAGCCAGACTTCCGAGGCGTTGATTGAGGAAGAGGCGTTGCACTCGGCGTACGTTCTAGTCATGGAACCTCCCATCCGAGGGGGCCTGCTGAAGACTAGACGTAAAGGCGTTGGTCGTTTTTCATTGCGTGTGACTGGGCATCCTGCTCATTCCGGCGCAGCCCCGCAAGAAGGAGAAAGCGCGATTGAGGAACTCGCCCATCAGATAATCAAGCTACACGGCCTGAATGATTTGGACGCAGGGACCACCGTCAACGTGGGCATGATCGAGGGAGGAAGCGCCGTGAACGTCGTGGCGGCGAGCGCTTATGCACAGATTGATTCGCGTGCTTGGACGAAGGAGGAGGCGGACAAACTTGAAGCGGCTATTTACGGACTGAAGCCGGTGAACTCAAAGACCGAATTGCACATCGACGGCGGTTGGAATCGGCCGCCGTTGGAACGTAGCGCGACAGGCGCCATTTTTGAACGCGCCAAGCAGATCGGTGCACAGATCGGCATGGACCTCCAGGAAGGAGGTACGGGTGGCGGCAGTGACGGCAACTTCACGGGCGCCCTCGGCGTACCGACACTGGATGGACTGGGAATGCCCGGGGACGGAGCCCATGCTGATCATGAGCACATCTTGGTTGATCAGATACCGGTGCGGGCAGCCCTATTGACGTCTCTTCTCTTGGAGCTATAGATAGACCGTGAAGGTTTTTGGCAAGCAATTGGCTTCCGATAGAGTACGTTCTACAGATAGAGTACGTTCTGCCCTTTGCGAAAGTTTACTTGGCGGCGCAATAGTCGCTAATGACCCCAGCTAGTCTGCGGTATCTAGCACAACCATTCGCAGAAACTGGGCGTATGTCACGTGGAAGAAACGAACCGGCAGACTGACGAATGCTAGGCGGTCGCCAAACACAAAACAGACAGGAGAGTATAGACATGCACCGAACGAGAATTCTTACGCGGCTGTGCATTGCCTTGGCCGTGGTGATCGCTTTTGTGGTCTGGTATGCACCAGCCGAAGCCGCCCCGCCATCGCAGAACAATACGTCGCAAGTGTACGCGTTGCCGGGCCAGTTGCGCATCGCCACGAACCAGCCGTTCGCCACCTATCTGGTTGTGAATAACGGCGATCTATATGGTTTGACCGGTGAGACGCCCCAGGTCGAATCTCAGATCGTATCCTACAGAGACTCGGGCACCAATACCGAGGTAAAGGTGTGGGGCACACTGTATCCCGAGGGCCTCACATCAAACTCGACCGAAATCGTTGTCAAAAGCATTCAGCCCGCCGATGATACCGACATCCAGCCTGCAGCGACGCCGGTGCCGGACATCACCACTCCGCAAGCCATCATTCGCTTTGAGTCAGTGAATGTTCGCTCCGGGCCGGGCCTGGAATATGCTGTCATCGGCGCGAGATCTTTTGGTGAAAGTTGCGACATTGTTGGCAGAGATGCGGCGAGCGCGTGGTGGCAAATCCGGTGCGCTGACGGCCTGATTGGGTGGATATCTGCCGATGTCGTGCGCGTTGCAGGAAGCGTGGCGGGCGTGCCTGTGGTGGCAGCGCCGCCTCCGCCGCCGGTCGCCCCGCCCCCGACGCCAGTACCGCCGTCAACGGGTGCATGGGAGGTCAACTACTTCGCCAATCGGAATCTGTCTGGACAGCCTGTGATGACACAGCGAGTAGACAATATCCAGTTCAATTGGGGTGAAGGTTCACCCGGGCCCGCGGTACCGGTGGACAATTTCTCAGCGCGCTTCCAGCGCATCATGAACTTCGATACGGGCACATACGAGTTTCGCGCAACGTATGATGACGGCATTCGCATATATGTGGATGGCCAGCCGATCCTGAACGACTGGCAGGAAGGCTCCGCGCGCTCATCCTCCGCCCAAATGCTGCTTTCAGGTCAACATGACATCCGGGTTGAGTATTTCGAGGCGACCGGAACTGCGGCCATCGTCGTTGCCATTGGTTTGGTGCGCGCTACGGTCGACTGGCAGGCTACTTATTTCAACAACACGGACTTGAGCGGAGCCGCAGTGTTGGTGCGCGGTGAACCGCGCGGGCAGCAGGCGCCGCTCGACTACAACTGGGGTGACGGATCTCCCGCACCCGGTGTGGTGAACAATGATTTCTTCTCCGCACGTTGGGTCGGTAGCTTCTATTTCGAGGCCGGCGACTACACCTTCCAGGTCAATGTCGACGATGGCGCACGTCTCTTTATCGACGGTATCCGCGTGATCGATGCCTGGTCGGATGGGTACCAAGAGGTGAGTAACGTCTTCTATGGCGTCGGCGCTGGCAACCACCAGATCACCGTGGAGTACTATGAACGTACCGGCGGCGCAGCCATTCGTGCCTGGTGGTGGCGCAGCGCTAGCGGCGGCGGCAGTTCACAGCCGTCGCAACCGGACTACGGCCGGTCTCGAGACGAATAGCACACATGCCCAAGCGGTGTTCGCTGCTACATGGGTAGAAACTAGATAGGCAAATAAGCAGAGCCCCTTGCCAAGGATACCGGCAAGGGGCTCTGCTTATCATGTATCTCAGATGCGAAAGATGTGCTAGTCGGCTGCTAGGCTCCGTTACGTGGGTCTTCAAACAGCTCAAGCACGTTGCCGTCCGGGTCGAAGAAGAATGCGATGCGAACGTCGTTGAAGTTTCTTGGCTCGTCGCGTATCTTCACACCTTTCTCGACAAGTTCCTGGTATGCCTCGTCCACGCTGTCCACGTGCAGGGCCACGTGATCCCATCCACCGGTTGGTTTTGTCTCCGCAGTGGCGGTTTCGCGCCCAAGTAGCTCGATTGTCGTGCTGCCGATATCAATGAATGCGATGTCGCGGCCTTCCCATCGACGCGTGACGCGAAAGCCCAATGTGTCGCCGTAGAACTTCTGCATTTCCTCGAAATTCGGTGTGAGCAAAGCTACATGATGCGTTGCTTTGACTTTCATTCAATGCGCCCCTCTCGATGCTCTGTCGCTTCCCGGAATGATGGCTGCCGGTCCAGGTCTTCGTGAAAGTTACTGCCTATGCCGACCGCCGGCTCGTGTAGGCTGAGCGTTTCGACTAGAGTGCTACTTCGTGCCCGCTCTCCGCCGAACGCATGATGCCGTCCACGATGCGGACGGCAACCAACGCTTCGCGTGGCGAGACAATGCCCGATTTCGGATTGCCGTTCAGGTGCCCCACGAAGTTTTCGATCAGTCTCGAATACGACCCCACCGGATCGGCGGGCGCTTCAACCGTGATGGCGGCGTGTCGACCACCCATCGTCGTGTACAGGTCGATGCCCTCCTTATTGCCAAGGATGGCGCCGCCATCGATGCCATAAATCTCTGTGAAAAACTGCTCCGGCAGATGGTTGGCCCATGCCACCTGGAACTGGATCGTCGCGCCGTTGGCGAAGCGCACAAACGCCCAGGACAGATCGTCTACATCGCAGCGTGAATTGCTGCCGGCTGCGCTGATGTCGGCTCCCCAGCCGCCGATACCCATTCCGCGCGGCCCGAACTTCGCATAACTTGCTCCACTGACCGTTAGGGGTTCAGGATAGTCCATCAGATAGAGCGCCCGGTCCAACGCATGTACGCCGATATCCAGAAGACTGCCGCCCCCCGCCATGTCCTTGTTGGTGAACCAACTGCCGTAGCCTGGAATTCCGGCACGCCGCTGCCAAACCGTGCGTCCCGCGTAAATCTCGCCGAAGAATCCTGCGTCGACCTGGGCTCGTGCTGCCTGCATTGGCGGCGAAAAGCGATAGTGGGTGCCAACTGTCAGTGTCAAATTCTTGGCCGCCGCCAAATTCACCATCTCCTGTGCGTCTGCATAGGTGAGCGCTAAGGGTTTTTCGCACAAGACATTGGATCCTGCTTCCAGCGCAGCTATGGTCATGGGTTTGTGGAAGATATTGGGTGTTGCCACTACGGTGATATCCGGCCGCACCTCGGACAACATCTTTTCGTAATCGGTGTATGCTTGCGGGATGTTCGACTCGCTCGCCACTTGTTGGACGCGCGCCTCATTCACGTCGCAGACGGCGATCGCTTCCACACCCGGCACACGCCGGAAGCCGGGAATGTGCCCCCTCTGCACTATTGTGCCGGCGCCAATAAAGGCAACTCGCCAAACCTTCTCAGTGGGATTGCTGTCTTCAGCCATGCTTATGCTTCCTCGAATCCAAATTGGTTATCGAATCTTAGGCTATCGAATTCCGATTCCGCCTCAAACCCCAGTCCACCAGCATCGTTCTCGTCGTCGAATAGTATGGCATGCAAGAACTTGGGTCCGTGCACGCCAAGTGTCAGGTTCATTTCGATGTCGGCCGATTTGCTTGGTCCGGTAATCATCGAAATGTTGGCCTGCTCGC
>JBJYXA010000552.1:0-3628 GCA_046259705.1 Caldilineaceae bacterium | reverse complement strand
CCAGATTTGATGTTCTGCTTCGGCGGACGGCCAGAATTGGATATCGGCGGATTTTGTCGAACTACTCCTTGCACAGGGAAGCGTACTTGACGCGCTCCCTGAGGTGGAGGCGCCGCCTACGCCCGAAGCACCGGCAAATGCTGCCGCGGTGGCACCAGAACCAGGTACAGGTGCCGGAGCTGGTCTTCCTGCAGCCGGTAACTTCTCGGCACAGGGCGGAACAAATCCGCTCACTGGCCAACCCTTACCCGGCGGACGCAATGGCCAGCGCCCCATCATTGTCTGTATCAACAACGATTTCGCTGCCCGGCCCCAGTTCGGAACGAGCCAGGCGGATGTGATGTACGAATACTTAATGGAGGGATACGGAATCACTCGATTCAGCGGAATCTACTTCGGTGGTTCCACCTCACAAATTGGACCTGTGCGCAGCGCTCGATTGATCAACTATTATATGGGAGCGCTCTACGATGCCGGTCTCGTGTGTTCTGGCGCCAGCGATCAAGTACGGTATCTGCTCAAGCATGAGGCGCCGTTCCCGTATCTGGACATCGACTTGGATGATCCATCCAATGCCCGCTACTCTGTCAGCATAGGTACCGACTACCGTACTCGACTGCGTACAGGCACCGAAAAGCTTCGCCGCTGGCTCGCCGACTGGGGAGTGGAGAAACCTGCGGCCATACGCGGCTTTACGTTCGGGAAAGCGCCATCAGGGGGTGAACCGGGAACGAGCATATCGATCCCATATCCGAACGGCCAGGCGGCATTTCATTACGATAGCGCGAGCGGCCGTTACTTGCGCAGCATGAGCGGTGGCGCGCACGTGGACGGCAACACCGGTACGCAACTCGCCCTGGAAAATGTAATCGTTCAATTCGTACCGCACCAGGCGACCGACATCGTTGAAGACAGCCTGGGCAGTACCAGTATCCGCCTAAACCTGTTTGGTAGTGGACGTGCGATTGTGTTCCGGGACGGGCAGGCATTTGAGGGTACCTGGCGCAGCGAGAGCCGCGGTGATACCCCTCGTCTTTATGATGCGGCCGGCGCTGAGATTCCGCTGAAGCCGGGGCATACTTGGATAAGCATCGTACCCGTGGACTACGGTGTATCGTACCAGTAGGACCCGTCAGCAGCGACCACAGCAACCAGACGTCGTTTTGAACTACAGTTCCGACGTGTAAAGTCGATAAGTCTGACGCGGTTCTCCTCCTCTGGCGCGGATGAAGGGCACAGCGGGGTGGGCGAGGGGAAGCGGGCCAACCGTGAGGCTCTCCCAGCCGGCACGATGAGCCTCGGCGAGCGCATGCTGCCATAGCGCGGTGCCGACCCCTTTTCCTCGGTGTTCGGGCACTACTCCGAAGAACAACAGGCGTCCGGACTTGACCGGTCGTCCGCTGCGCCACGCCAGCCAGGCGCGACGCACGTGATTTCGTCCGCCGTCCGCCCACGCCACTGGACGGGATAGGTCAGGTTGCAGCATGATAAGGCCCACAGGTTTGTCGTCAAGACTCGCCGTCCATATTCGCAGTGGCCAAGTAGACAACCAGTCCAACAGGAATTCGGCCTCGGCTACGTCCGGAGCGGGCAATTCAAGCGTAGCGCCAGTAGGGCGCGAACTGTGTGTGCCTGTGTCGAAGACAGAGGTGAATAGCGGGACGAATGAGGATTTCCATTCAGCCTCTGCTAGCAGGCCGACGCATAGGCCAGGTTCGGCAACTGTAGTTGTTCCGGTCTGCATTATGTTGGTTGAGACGTGAAAGAGCGCCTGAGTCCGCATTGGGTGAAGAACCGCACGCATCACCTCAGGTACATAGGGCGGATTGTAGGGCGTGTGCAAGGGAGGTGTAATATGAAAGTAATTCTCCAACACGCCGCTATGCAGATGGGGTGACAACGCAGTCGGCCCCACGAGACGATGGTATCCTGCTTGGGCGGCGGTCTCGAGGGCGAGAAATACAAAGCGCTTGAGTGCCTCGGAGTCATTTACACAGTGTAGTAGCCCCAGATAGGCAGTGCGATCCTGCCGTCGCTGGTCCATTAGCAGCACAGCCGCACCCACAGTAGTCTCCCAGAGTGCTCCGGTCGTGCGCGACAGCCCGTCGTTGGCACGCCGTCGAGTATCCGGCAGTGCTTCCATGCGGATGAGGGTCGGACGCATGCGTTCCAGGTGCGGACCTGGATGCCGTACCAAATAGCGATAGAGCGTCGGAAAGTAGGGCGGCACCCACCGTTGATCAGTGGCGTATACGCGCCACCAACTACGTAGGAAGGCATGTCTTTCCCAGTAGCCGACGGCGACTGAGTGTGAGTAGTTGAAGTAACCGTTGAACATGATGGTTCTGAGCAGATCTTTCGGGCGACACCGACCGCATTCAGTGATCAGCGCGCAGAGCACGGAATCGCAGGTTCGGGGAGGTTCGCCCACTTGCTAATGGCTGACCCAAGGCACGTTACCGTCATTCTATCATCACTTCGGGGATAGGTATGTGGATAAACTGCCGAATACTGGGGAGAAGTCCGCCGAGACTTTGGACAAATTTGCAGGGAAAATCTCACCAAAATGCAACTATCTTTCCCACCTTAAAGTTCTCAGACGTTCTTACCTGCGAATTGCTTATATGTTGCGATGGTATGCTACTCGCCTACTATATATAGTGCGAGGTGCTCAAAGCGCTACTGTATATTGACAATAACAATCGAAAGATCGGCCCAAATAAGGCGTTGCGGCATTGGTCATATGGCCCGAATTTGGTACACTCTGGATGGAATAATTACTTGTATGAAACTACATGTGCAGCTCTGCCGGCGCCGGTCCCAAACAGTTGTGTCGCCGGGTATTGTTGTCCAATCTGTGAGTGAAACCTCGTCGATCCTGGCATAGAGGCTGGGTGGAGTGTCGCCCCGCTAACCTGAAGGTCATAGCTTCAGGTCAACAGCGCCCGTTCAGGTGAGGGTTCAATACCACAAGCCAGTTCCAAGCCATGCGGCGCGTGCTGCGTCATTGGACGCATCGGTTCGTCACCGTCTCACCGGTTGAGGTGCACGCGTCGTCCCAGGAGGGTCCCATGAGTCTTTATCGGTCACCTCATTCCTATCATTCACCTATCTTTTCGGCTCGAAATGCAGCGCGGATTGCAGAGGCTAACCGTGCGGGAGAAGTGTTGCGCGGCTATGAGCCGGAGCTAGCCAATGTGGAGTCGGAATCTGAACGTTCGGAAACCATGGAGTCATCGGAATCGTCCTCCGAGGACGATAGTGAGACAGCCGCAGACAGCGACGCGCCGTCATTCGATCCCCATGTGATTTGGCAGATGGTATTGAGCGAACTAGCGCTCCAGATGCCATCAGCAACCTACGACACGTGGGTGCGCGATACAGTGGTGCTTGGCTATGAAGATGGTGAATTCATCATTGGAATGCCGAACGCGTATGCACGCGATTGGCTTGAGAACCGGCTGCGGCATACCATTAAGCGGACGTTGAGCAGCATCATGCATCGCTCAGTTCAAATTCAGTTCCGTGTGCGGCCGCGCCCCGTCGTAGACACGGATACCGTCAAGTCGGCGCCTTTGTACAGAGCAGTTGAGGAGGCGAAATCGTTGGATGAAAGCCAACCTGTCGA
>JBJYXA010000551.1:1633-3191 GCA_046259705.1 Caldilineaceae bacterium | reverse complement strand
GGCGGGCGAAAGGACCAGCGAGATGGTATGGGATTTGACAGAAATCGCCTAAGCCCGGACTTATGCGCACTGCATTCAGTTCCCTTATACGATGAAACAAACGCTTCATCTTGCGGGGTGGCACCGTGCCATGACCGTTAGCGAAACGCCGTCAGTTCAGCGCCGCGGTAATGCGTTCGACGTAGTCTTCGGTCTCGTCGAATGGCGGAACGCCGCCGTATCGCAGCACTGCACCTTCGCCGGCATTATAGCCCGCTAGGGCGAGCCTGATGTCTCCCTCGAAATAGTCCAGCAGCCAGCGCAGGTAAGACATGCCCCCGCGGAGATTCTCCTCTGGATCCCAGACGTCCTTAACGCCGAATCTCGCTGCGGTTTCTGGAACGAGCTGCATTAAACCCTGGGCATTCTTTGGAGAACGAGCAGTTGGATCGAAGTTGGACTCGGCCCGCACTACGGCAAGGACAAGTTCCGGCTTCAGTCCGTATCTTGGGGCGAGTGTTCGCACCAGTTCCGCCAAATGCGGCGGCGGGGCGTTGAGCCTATTCGCGCTCATACCCCTGCTACCAGTTCGGCGGCCCAAGGGACACGCGGTCTGGCTCTTGGGCCGGACCCGCAGCAAACCGAGCAAGTTACGCGCCTGTACGTGATTCTGTCTGGCCGCCTTTTTGAACCAAGCGGCGGCCAAGGCATCATCGCGCTTCACGCCGCGGCCGCGCGAATAGAGCCAGCCTAAATAATATTGCGCCGCTGCGTGTCCACGGTTCGCAGCCTTGCAATACAAACGGATAGCGCGGTTGACATCAGTAACCACACCTTCTCCATTCTCGTACCGCCTTCCCCACTCCGTTAAGGACGCGTTGCTATTGGACGCGTATACCCTTTCGAACTGCCCTGCGGTCGCCTCCGCGCTTGCGGTAACTGCTATGAAAAAAGCTAAGGGAAGAGCAGCGCGCACCACCGCGCGTCCTATAGCTGTTCTGAGCGCCGGAAAAGCCCAATTGTTTCGGGAGCGGCAGCGATCAGACACTGGTATCTCAAAATCAGGCACAGCGCTCGGAGGTGGCCATCGAGAAGCGAGTAGCACTTGAAAGCGTCATCGCATGCCGACGGACATGCGATGACTTCAGAGCCCCGATGGTCGTGTCCAATTCAGGCTTAGGTATATCGCGTTGGACACAGCATTGGAATCCAGCTCGTTGCGATCCTCCCAGCGAAACCTATATGATGCCGCCAGCCGCCAGGACTCGTCGATCACATACCCTATCCCGGGCTCGACTGAAGCGTACGTGCGGTCATCGATTCCGCTGTCTCCATCTGGTTGGCGATTGCGATATGCGGTGGCTGCAAGGAGAAATTGCCAGCGCGGCCTGAAGCGGACGTCCAGATTTGCCGCCAACCCCGTTGTATCCAATACCTCGGCCGAACCACTCGGCATCAAGTCGCGACGTGCCTCGAGCCTGAGGCCACCGCCAGCTTCGAAACTCTTCGAGAACCTCAATGCGTAAGTCGGACCAGAGCTGTTTTGAGTGTTTGTAGACTGATCCACGTCCTCGATCGT
>JBJYXA010000551.1:0-1533 GCA_046259705.1 Caldilineaceae bacterium | reverse complement strand
GGGTCCCTGCGTCTCGTAACGGCCGTAGCTAATGCGACCTGTCAACGCGAAGCGTTCCGTGTATGAGTAGCTTCCCGAAAAATCCACCGAGCCCAGTCGATAGTTGTAAAGGGGGAGGTCCTGCACGTCTTCGTAATAGACCTGCTGGTAGTTGGCCGCAAGATTCAATCTTGCACGCTCGGACAGAAGATAGCTCCACGCCGGACCCACGGTGAACGTATTCTGTTGGCGGTTCACTTGAACCAAGCCCGTGGTCGCCACTTCGCTGGTCAGGGTCGACTCTGAAGCGAGACTCAATCCGAGGCTCAGGGTATGGCGCTCAAGGCGATAGCCGAGGTCCAGCCCCGCGAACCCACTGGTGTTGTCCAGGTCTGAGACGCCGGAATACCAATTGCCAGCGAGCCCTAATGCAAACCTAACGTCGCTCACCTCGGTCATGCGAATCGCCCGAATTCCCGCATCCAGATTGACGTGAGGAGCGGCTTCGGCATCCGACGACGACGTCAAGCGCACGTTGTCGTCATAGCCGGTCTCCAAATTTGCCGTTGGCTCGAACTGCCATTGTTCAGCATAGGCCGCCCCGGAAACAACGACCAGCGCTGGTGTCGCGAGCGCAAGCCAAAGGCTGCGCATCGCTGAACGTAAAGAGGGCTGTAGAATCACGAAGATGCCGTCGGGTTCGCGCAATCAGACTTCGACAAGCTCGTATCACCCTGTTCCACTCACGGCACCAGCACGGTATCCCCGGGTTGCAGGACGATGTTCTGCCGGAGCTGCTCGCCGCGCTGTACCTGCTTGTAGTTGAATGGAATAGCGCGTTCGACTCCGTTCTCTTGGCGGAGAATCTTGATGTTGCGGCGCTCGGCGAAAGGCGTCAGGCCACCTGCAATCGCGAGTGCCTGCAGCACATTAACGTCTTGATTGACCAAGTAGACGCCCGGCTTGTTGACCCGGCCTGTGACGTATATCCGGTTTCCAAGATTCTCTTGCAGGGTGACGGTAACGACAGGGCTGGGAATGAACTGGGAGAGTTTGACGGCTAGGGTGTCTGACAGTTGTGCAACGCTATTTCCAGCAGCCTGTAGCTCGCCGGCAAGGGGAAAGGAGATTCCGCCATCGGGACGAACCAGAAGCGTACGATCCAAATCCGGTTCGCGCCAGACGGACACGTTGACCACATCCCCAGGCTGAAGAACGTAGCCGGTACCCTCCGTGGTCTGAGCAGCAACAGGCGTGCCGGCGAGCGAGACCAAACAGACGAGGCTCGCGAAGACTAACCCTAAATTCGGCAGTTGGACTCGCATTAATACGGTAACTCCCTCTCGGAAATGAGAAAATTTCTGCGCACTCGGTCACCAAAATGGAGGGCCGTTTCAACTGAGGGGTCTGCGCCACCCGGGGGAGGCCTAGGCACGAGGGCGCCGATCACTTCCTACGCGATTTAACCGAGACCCAGCAAACTTTAGGCCAAGCATAACACAACCCTGTTTGCGGCGGTGTAGAGACGCGGTTATCTGTTCCTCGAAAAAAAAG
>JBJYXA010000550.1:0-1572 GCA_046259705.1 Caldilineaceae bacterium | reverse complement strand
CGACCCAAAGCGGAAGTTGGCTGGTTGCTCCGGCTCACGCTCTCCTCCTGTTCTCCTCCAAAAATGCAGATTGATGAATTTCCTTGTGCCCAAAGCCACGATCACAAGATGTCGTGAGCATGCTTGGTACCTGAGCATTTGGCTCAGCTACTCGACGTTTTGGCAGCGTTTCCTTGACCGATGCTTGAGCAGTGACCAACTTGTGAAAAACGTCGTTCTGTTGACCTGGCTCACGTTCTGCGCCTTCGCAAGGTTGCCAAATTTACGCACCCTGTCTAACGTTTCTTGGATTGTGCTCTTCTCCGATGCGAGGCCAAGTTTGGGATAGTCTGGTGCAAAAAAGCTCTTGCTATCCTGATGGTGGGCGGTGCCGATGAACGCTGCAGTTTACGATTGCGAAAGCCATCGCGCTGTTGTGTGGGGCTGCCCTTGCCCGTGGAAATGACGCGTCAAGCAGAAATAGGAGTTGCAGATGTTCGTAAAAACCAAGGCTCTCCCCATCGCAGTTGTAACGTTGACGCTCGTCTCGCCGCTATCGGCCATCGGCGGGTCGGGGGCAATCTCGCCCGACAATCGTTCTCCTGCGGGAATGTCAGCGTCATGGTGGCAGTGGGCCTTGTCAATCCCAGCTATTCAAGCGCCCGAGGGCGGGTCAACCCATCCCCTGGTTGGCAACGACGATGCTGCGGGTGACGTTGACCTGTTCGAGTATTGCGGCAACGGTCAGCATGGCGAGCTATGGTTCCTCGGCGGCGACTTCTCGGGCACCGGCGAGGAAATTGAGCGGACCTGTGTGATCCCCCTGGGCAAAACGATCGTGCTGCCGCTGATCAACGTCGAGTGTTCCACCGCAGAGGGTGATGCCGACAGCGAGGACTCCGTGCGGCAGCAAGCGGCAGACCTCAAAGAGTGTGCTGCGGCGTTCGGCGAGGATTTCTTTGGGTCGGCGCAACTCATAACTGCCGATGGACAGTCCCAGGACCTCAATGTGCAGCGCCTTCAGACGGTGAATCCCTTCCTTCTGTCCTATATCCCAAACAACGCGGTCGGGCTGACGGAGGTTGATCCCAATCCGTCTCTTTCACAAGCCGACGGGCTTTGGGTCATTCTGCGCAATCTTGCCCCCGGCGATCATCGCGTTGAATTCAACGGGTACTATATCTCGCCGGACGTTTTCGAGATCGTTGGCGCGTACAACCTCAGGATCACCGGGCCAGACGGACAGCTGGTTGACTGATCGGTCTCCGTCCGGTTGTTAGAACGCGCCGCAATGTTACGCAGCGCTCGCTGGCCGGGGCGGGACGCCCCGGCGTCTTCTGTAGCATGCGTCCCTTCCAAATACGGGAGAGAAGGCTTTCCCAGGTTGATCAACAAATCAACCTTTCTCAGCCGGCTCCTCGACATCAAGGATCCCATTCTCTGAGCTTATCTTTCGGCCACGCGGAACCTGCGCGCTGGCGTAGGCCAACCACACGGTGAAGGCATTGCCACCCGCCCCTTCAGCGTCTGTCATCAAGGCGCCTCGGCGGCGCTCATCGTTGAGCCTGACAATGACCGCTTGTGGCCGACAGC
>JBJYXA010000549.1:0-4402 GCA_046259705.1 Caldilineaceae bacterium | reverse complement strand
CCCATGCCGTAGAAGTTGTTCATAAAGTTGAACAACATGGGCGGGGCGCCGCCGGAATCTTCCGGCCACAATGAACGATACTGGTCCATGGCGGAAAGCGAAATCGCCTCCCACACCGGTCCGCAGCCCATAGAAGCGTCACCGATGTTTGCGATGACGATACCGGGCTTATGATTGATGCGCTTGTAAAGCGCAGACCCTACGGCTATGTCCGCAGAGCCGCCGACGATGGCATTGTTCGGCATAACACCAAAGGGCGGAAAGAATGCATGCATCGAACCGCCCATGCCCTTGTTGAATCCATATTCCCGGCCAAATATCTCCGCCAAAGTGCCGTACAGCACGTAGACAGTCGCCAGGTCACGCACGCCCTTGACGTCTCCCACAAAGCCTTCCACCGCGCGCAGCGTGGCGCCGTCGTTGTACGTCTCCAGGATGGACATGATCTCGTCCTCATCCATCTTGGCAATGGCGGAAAAACTCTTGGCAAGGATTTCGCCGTGACTGCGGTGCGAACCGAAGATGAAATCATCGGCGGTCAAGTAGTACGCCTGTCCCACCGCGGCCGACTCCTGTCCGATAGAAAGGTGTGCCGGACCCTTGTGGTTATACTCGATGCCGTTGTAAACGTTTTCCTTCTTTATACGGTCGAGCATGGACTCAAACTCGCGGATGTACGCCATGTCGCGGTACATCCGCACCAAGCCGTCCTTGCCGAAGCGCGCCCGTTCAGCCACCGGATCGGAGACATAAGCATTGATCGGTATCTCCGGACCCGTAAGCACCGCTGGCTTTCGCATTTCACCAGGATCAACCGTAATCGCCTTCGTCATGGAATTCCTTCCCTATGGGCACAGACTGATATGCGAATCGCACATCTGTTCTTTACTATATAAGAGATGACGCACCGCGAGACGGTCGTCAACAAATCCGATACGAGCCGACGCGTGAGCCTTCACTATGACGCTAATAGCAAATCGAACTCTGCGATGCCCTGTGCAATCGCTGCCAAAAAACGCGCACCGGGAGCTCCATCGACGACCTGATGGTTGATCGTCAGCGAAAGATTCAGGTGCGGCGCCAACGCGTATCCGCCATCCTCCGATGCGATAGGTCGCTGCACGATGCCCCCTACGCCCAGAATACCCACCTGCGGAGGATTCAGTATCGGCGTAAAGCTCTCCACACCCAGACTGCCCAAATTGGTAACCGTGAAGGTCCCGCCCGTTATCTCGTCAGGCAGGACACTCCCTTCCAGGCATGCCGAGGCGAGACGATTACTCTCCACTGCCAACTCGCGCAGGCTTAGCCGATGTGCACGGCGAATGACGGGGACGATAAGGCCACGCGGAGTATCCACTGCAAAGGCCAAATGCACCTCGCCGTACTGGCGAATCTCACCTTTACCGCCCTGTTCCACATACAACGCGTTCACGTCCGGGAAACGAGCCAGAGTGCGCGCGGTGACAAAGAGCAATAGGTCATTAATGGTGACCCCCTGTAGACCTAATGCAGGATCACTGGCCTTTAGGCGCCGTCGATAATCGAGCAGATTACTCGCAATGACCGACCGATTCATGGTCAGTTGGGCCGTGGATAGCAAAGAATCTCGCATACGTTCTGCGATCACTCTACGCACCCCCTGCACGGGGACAACGGTCACAGGCGCCTCTTTACGCTCAGGCAGTACTTCGTCTCCAGCTTCCTGTACTGCTTCCGCTGTATACGGCTCGGCAGTCTCCACCACAGTATTTCCAGTCGCAGTCAGGTCACGCGACATGACGCGCCCACCGACACCGCTTCCCCGCGCCGGCGCTTGGTACTCACCGCTGGCAACCATGGCTTTCGCAACGGGGCTTAGGCGCGGCGAAGTAGCAAGCGCCGCTTCGACATCCCGCTCAATGATTCGCCCCCCCGGCCCGGTACCGGTCACGTCGGTCAATTCCACTGCTCTTGCGGTGGCTAGTTTGCGTGCACGCGGCGAAATGGCCTGGATCCCGCCAGCCGCGGGTGCCGTAAAGGAGTCCTTGGAGGACTCTTCCTTCGAGGACTCTTGTGAGATCAGCGCGGCTTCAGCACCGGCCGCTTCCCTAGATTCGGATTCCTGTTGTCCTCCGCCAGACGGACGCAGCCCACGAACATCCTCACCGGGTAAGCCGACGGCGGCAATGGTCTCTAGAACCGGAACAAGGTCGCCCTCCTGGAAGAACACGTCCAAAACGGTGCCTCCGACAGGAGATTCCACCTCCATAACGGCTTTGTCGGTCTCGACCTCGCATAGTGTTTCCCCTTCGGCCACCTCGTCGCCGGGATGTTTCCTCCATTCGACGATGATGCAGCTTTCCACTGTATTGCCTTGCCGGGGCATCACGACTGGTGTGGCCATGCATTTTGCTCGCTATTCTGTCTCCAACACTCTGACTGAATCGATCTGCTGTGCGCCAAGCGAGGATACGCTCACCCGTTCCTGCAGCCAGTATCCGTCATACTAAATCGGCGACCGATGCGACGATGTGCGTCGGCACGTAAGGCAGCAATTCCACGTCCTCACGCGTGGTAACTCCCGTCAGCACTAGGATCGTCTCCATACCGCTGGTCACGCCGGCGTAGATATCGGTTTGCATACGATCACCGATCATAACGGTATCTTCCGAGTGCACGCCTAAATAGTTAAGGGCCATGCGCATCATCAGCGGGTTAGGCTTTCCGACAAACAGTGGGCTACGTCCACTCGCTTTCTCAATAAGCGCCGCCATTGCGCCGCAGGCAGGTACGATTCCCTCTTCAGAAGGACCGGACGGATCCGGATTTGTGGCAATGAAACGGGCGCCTTCGATGATTAAGCGGATGGCCTTTGTCACCTGCGAAATATTGTAGTCGTGTGTTTCGCCCAACACCACGTAATCCGGGTCGCTATCTGTGATGACGTATCCGACATCATGAACAGCCTGCGTAAGGCCACTCTCTCCGATCACGTATGCCTTACCGTCGGGCCGCTGGCTATCGAGGAAGGCTGCAGCGGCTAAGGCAGAGGTAAAGATTCGCGACGCGGGTACCTTGAGGCCCTCCGACTGCAACCGATGCGCCAGGTCTCCTGGTGTGTAAAGCGGATTATTGGTCAATACGAGATATGGGGTACCCTCATCGTTGAGGCGATTGATAAACTCTTGTGCGCCGGAAATCGGCGTACGGCCTCGAACAAGAACACCGTCCATATCCATCAAATAGTTCTTATACCGTTTCATGCAGCTCACCATGAGGGTTCGGACAAGCGTGGCGGCAACGTCTTTCCACAGGCCCAATCGGCAGTAACTGCGTCAATGTTTTGCGCGCTCATCAACCTACAATAGGCCACCATAGCTCTTTGATGGTAACGTTCTGATCGCACCGTGTTTACACGATCAATACCTCGACACCCGCATCGCGAACTTCTGCGAGCGCGGGTTCGGGCACACCAGCTGTCGTGACGACACGAGCCACCTGTTTCAGCGTGGCGAATGAAGCCACACCGACACGCCCCCATTTGGTGGCATCCACCACTGCCACTACCTCAGCGCACCTGGTGACCATGGGACGCTTCACCTCGGCGACGTCGAAGGAAACGTCTGTTAGGCCTTGTGCCGCCGTGATACCGTGCGCGCCGAAAAAGCCACGGCGAATGTTTAGCGACCGGATCTCGTCGCAGGATTGATTCCCAATCAACGAAGCGGTCTCCCTGTCAAGTGTACCGCCAGTCATGATAACGTTCACCTCGGACGCGTCCAGCAATTCCTGTGTGACCGCCAGGCTGTTCGTGATGACTGTAACGTGGCGAGATTGTTTCAAGTGATGCGCGATGGAAAGGGATGTACTGCTACTATCGAGAAAAACGGCATCACCATCTGCTACCAGCCCTGCGCAGGCAATACCGATGCGACCTTTTTCACGGACTTGGCGATTTCGCCGTAGCGCCAAAGCAACTTCGCCGTATTCTCCTTGAGCCGGTACAGCGCCCCCATGGGTGCGGACGAGCAGCCCACGCTGCGCCAGGGCCTGCAGATCGGCACGGATCGTCACTTCCGATACGCCAAACGCCTGGCTCAACTGAGCAACGGAGACGCGGCCATCATCGTTTACCCGTTCCAGGATTGACTGACGTCGTTCTTCGAGGTATAAGGCACGCGCCACATCCATTACAGAGCGCCACGCGGGAATTGTCTTTTGATTACTTTCATATACTTTCAGTATATGAAAGATCGAAAGAGTAGTCAACTCTTCATGAATGTGGACGGTTATGATGAGCGCGCCAGCGCTTCGGAGTTATTTGTCTTCGCCCCATTCTTCGGACTCGAAGCCATATAACTCCGTGGATTGTCTGCGCCAGGCATCGCGAGGCAGGCCGGCCTTTTGACACGTGCCTTCG
>JBJYXA010000548.1:0-3124 GCA_046259705.1 Caldilineaceae bacterium | reverse complement strand
ACTACCTCGTCAATCATTGCCATTACCTGGGCAGGCCGCCAATTGTGAACCTGGCTAGCTTTGTTCGGGCAGACCACCGCGCATGCCCCGCAACTCTGACAAAGAGCTGGGTTGACCGTGGCTATTTGCCAGACCGGATGAATCTCGCGCGCCCCATAGGGGCAGGCCGAAACGCAGGCGCCACAGGCGGCGCACAGCTCTGCAATCACCGTGGCCACGAGTGGCGATTGGGTCATCTCTGTGTGCGCGAAAAGTTGCAGCACCTTGGCAGCGGCGGCGCTGGCCTGGGTCACCGTCTCCGGAATGTCCTTGGGCCCTTGGCCCGCACCGGCAACAAAGATGCCGGCGCTCATCGTCTCCACCGGGCGCAGCTTGGGGTGAGCCTCATTGAAGAAACCGTTGCCATCGGTGCTGATTCGCAACCGCTGTCCCAGTTCGGTCGCGCCGCGGCTCGGCACCATCGGTGTGGCCAATACCACCAGATCCGCGGCTATTTCTAGCGCCCGTCCGCTAAGGGTATCGACTCCCCACACGGTTACCTTGTCCCCATCTGGGGCTACCTTGCTCACTTTGCCGCGCAAGTAAAGTACTTGCTGCTCCTCTATTGCGCGCTGAACATATTCGTCATACCCTTTTCCGGCGGAGCGGATGTCGATGTAAAAGACGTAGGCCTGCCCCGTGGGTACCCGTTCGCGGTAGAACATGGCCTGTTTGGCGACCACCATACAGCAGACCTTGGAGCAGTATGGCACGCCGTGCTTCGGGTCTCGTGATCCGGCACACTGTATGAAGACAACCTCTTGCGGCACCCTGCCATCCGAGGGTCGACGGATTTCTTCCCTGTCTGCCAGCATGCGCTCAAAGGTCAGGGTGTCAATCACGTCGGGCATGCCATCGCCGCCGTATTCCGGCAGGCGCGCCTGGTTGTATCGGTCCCAGCCCGTGGCCACGACGATGGCTCCGATAGCGAAAGTAAAGGGTTGGGGGCATGATTGAGAAGACCCGGGGGCTGAGCCGGCAGCCAAAGAAATGACAGCCTGGAAGTTGCCCACGTAACCGGAAGTCTCTTGCACTTCGGCACTCGTCAGAACCTGGATGTGAGGATGGTGTGTGACGGTCTCGATTTTCTGTCGCAGCAGATCGGGGCTCGCACTGAAGTTCAGGTAAGTTCCTGAAAGATCGGCCATTTTGCCGCCCAAGCGAGCTTCCCGTTCTACCAATACGACGGGATAGCCGGCATCTGCGATATCCAGTGCGGCCTGCAACCCGGCAATACCCCCGCCAATAACCAACGCCCGACGGGTGAGGGGCAGTTTGAGCGGCTCTAGCGCCTCGTTCCCACTCACTTTTTCGACGGTGGAGCGGGTGATTTCCAGCGCCTTGCGCGTGGCCGCACGCGTATCCTGTTGGTGCACCCACGAAACCTGCTCCCGGATGTTGGCGCTCTCAAAGCGGTAAGGATTCAATCCCACGTCGGCGACGGTACGCCGAAACGTGCCTTCGTGCATCGTCGGCGTACAAGCGGCCACCACCACCCCGTCCAGTTGATGCTCGGCGATGCTCTGACGGATAAGTTGCTGGCCGGGATCGGAACACATGTATTTGTAGTGGGCGGCGAACGTCACGCCCGGGTGCTGCTGGATCTCGTCGACCACGCGCTCCACATCAACGGTTCCGGCAATATTATGCCCGCAGTGGCAGACAAAAACGCCTATTCGGCTCATCGCATACCCCTCGAGAGGGCTTCGTTCAGTAGTGCCTCGTCAGACTGCCTCGAACTGTCTCTTTGAAACAGCGTCAGCACTTTGGCTGCAGCGGCGCTGGCTTGAGCCACAGTCTCGGGGATATCTTGGGGACCCAGTGCGGCGCCGGCCAGGAAAACCCTCGGCACGTTGCTTTCCACCGGCGATAGCTCTTGGTTGCCGGCGTTAAAAAACCCGGACGCATCGGTAGCCAGTCCCAGCATTTCCGCTACCTGCCTGTTCTCGATGCGAGGGACTATGGCCATGGCCAGAATCACCATATCGGCAGCGATTTCAATGGTGCGGCCGCTCAAGGTGTCTACCCCTTTGACTAGCACCTTACCGTTCTGGGGGAAAAGCTTGCTAACTTTGCCTCGCAGGTAGACAATGCCATCTTCTTCCTGCGCCCGATTCAGAAACTCCTCGTATCCTTTGCCGCCCGCTCGCACATCGATATAGAAGACGTATGCCTGGCCATGGGGAACTTTGTGCTTGTACAGAATAGCTTGCTTGGCCGAAACCATGCAGCAGATCTTGGAGCAGTAAGGCATCGCGTGCTCCGGGTCGCGAGAGCCGGCACACTGGACAAAAACCACTTCTTTGGGGATTTGACCGTCGGATGGACGGCGAATCTCGCCTGACGTCGGTCCGCTGGCGGCCAGTAACCGCTCGAATGCCAGCCCGTCGATCACGTCGGGGATACGCCCGCCGCCGTATTCCGGTAGACGAGCCTGCGCAAACAGATCATATCCGGTAGCCACGATGATAGCGGCCACCTGCTCTTCGAAAATCTCGTCTTGCTGATCCCACTCAATGGCATCGGCGGGGCAGAGCTGGGCGCAGGCGCCACATTTGGGCTTGGCCGGCCGGCCTTTCTTATCCAAAGCTGGGACGAGGCCCGCCTCCAGTTCCCACTTGCTCTGCAGGTATCGGCAGTGGTCTGCGTCGATGACCGGCTTGTTGGGTACGGCCTGGGGTGAGAGGGTGTGAATCACCTTGTGCTGCCCGATACCCCGTTCAAAAGTCGACTCAACTCGAAACGGGCACTTCTCCTGGCACAGGCCGCAACCGGTGCACACGTCCCAATTTACATAGGCCGCTCTACGCCGGATGCGCACGTTGAAATTGCCCGTGGCGTCATCCCGGACCACCGATTCAACCTGACTGTAGGTGTAGAGCCGGATATTGTCGTGATGGCCCACTTCAACCGTGCGCGGTGTCAAAATGCATTGGGAGCAGTCGAGCGTAGGAAACGTCTCCGAGAGTTGGGCCATGCGCCCGCCAATGGACGGTTCCTTTTCCACCACAACCACCTGATAGCCGCTGTTGGCAATGTCCAGCGCGGCCTGAATCCCGGCAATACCGGCCCCAATCACCAGCGT
>JBJYXA010000547.1:0-2420 GCA_046259705.1 Caldilineaceae bacterium | reverse complement strand
TACGACGACCGCCGCACGCAACTGTGACATGTTTGTCAACCCCTTTGCCCCTCGCATCAAGCCAGGCATAGAGACCATCAACGGCGTGACGGTGCGTCGTTTTCCGGTTTTCCGACTCTTTGGTGCGCCGCTGTGGTTTCTGTCGCGTGTGTGCCACACCCTTCGCCTGCCCTACAACGACCGTGTGCTGGCGGAAGGCATGGTCATCTTGCTGGAACCGGGCATCTACCTGCCCGGTGTCACTGGCGTGCGCCAGGAGGACGCGCTGCTGGTCACCGCCGACGGCGCGACCGTGCTGACCCATTCCGATAAACGCATCTAGCTATGGGACAAAACTGAGCCACAGATGGACACAGATGACTCTGCTGCAAAAACAGCACATTAACAACTGAAGCATGCAATTCGAGAGCGACAGCGGTGTCGCCGCAATAGTGACCAGTGCAAGCGCCGAGTGAGAGTGCAATGGGCCGAAGCAGGCGTTTTGGGTCCGGCGAAGGGCGTTCGTGCCGAATTGATGCGCGCAAATCGGTGCGATTGCATCAACGAGGTCCAATAACGGTGAATGCGGCGCACATTCACCATGGCAGCGGAGGCGATGACCATGCAGGTGACGCGGAAGAGCCCGCGCACCGGCACCTTGCCTTGGCGGAAGGGATGCTTGACCGACCGAACAGTGGCCTCGACTGCGGCCCGCAGGTTGCCTGGCGTACGCCGATAGTCAAGATACTGTTGACGCCGCTTGGCCCGGAAGACTTCGGCTTGGGTGAAGTTGAGGGCAAAGCGGGGATTGCGCTTCTGCGGTTCGGCACGACACCGGCCGTGAAGATGCAAAGGACAGTCGGCACAGATGCTGGGATCGAAGCGGGCCACAAAGCCGGTGCTGCGGCCCCGTTCAACAGCGACCCGCTGTCCCTGCGGGCAGGTGATATGGGTCGGAACACCCTGGTCGTCCTGTTCAATCTCAAAGTCGGACAGACTCAGCTTGTCGGGGTCCGGTGCGTTGCCACGGAGACCGGTCTGAATCTGGGCGACACCATGGGCATTCAACATCGTATCCGCATCATCGCTGCCGTAGGCGCCATCGGTGTAGAGCTCCTCTACATCCGTGCGTGCGGCCAAGCCCGGCATGGCGTCGACCAGCAAGTCAGCATCATCAATGTTGTTGGGGGCGACCTGGACATCGAGAATCAACTGCACATCGTTTTCCGGGTCGCACGTCTCGGTCAGGCTGGCGACATAGCCCTGGTAGCCTTGGCCGTTCTTCCGGCGATAACTCGCGTCCGGATCATCCAGAGATTGCAGTGCGCCTGAACTGATCTCCTTGTTGTCCTTGGGCGTCGCCTTCTCTTCCACCAAGTGGAAATTGTCGTCAAAGAGACGTTGGATAGTCTGGTACGTGGGGTCTTCGGCATAGCGGCCATGGAACTCACACAGCAGGTCGCGCAAGAGGGCGCCCACGGTCACAATGGCGTCGTCGGTGGCACTGCGCCCATGGACGTTGTAGCAATAGTGTTCGGCCTCGTTCTTCACATAGGGCGCACAGCGTTCGGCGTAGGCTGCCTGCTCCGCCTTGGACAACATCCGGTAGAAGCGTCTCACCCCTTCCACCAGCAGATAGAGCCGGCTGCCCTGCGCCATATCACTGGCGATCTGAGTGCTGTCCATGCGCAACGTCTTGGTCCGCACCTTCAGTGTCTGCGCTTGTTTGTCCGTGACCGACGCAAAGGCCGCCTCCAGCAGATTCACGCCCGTCGCCTGGTAGTGCTGACTCAGACGTTGCCGAAAGTAGTACACCGTGCGCAGCGCAAAATGGCCGTCACCCAAGCTTTCGTAGCCCAGTGCATAGCGCACCTGCATATCGAACAGGACGGCATCATACAACTCGGCGTCGCTCCACCCCATGCCCGCCTTGAGAATCTCCAGGCAGACCAGCACATTCACCGGCACGTTGGGCCGGGATGGACCATCCGCATAGAGCACGGCAAAGACTTCTTCATCGATCTGGTACAGAACGTACTCCCGAAACACGTGTGCCCATGACGTCTCTAGCCGACGCCGTTGCACTTCGGGCATCGCCACGATGTCACTTAACAGGCTCGGTTGTTGACGTCTGGGATTCTCTCGAAACATGCTTCAGTTTCCCTTGCTAGGCTACGCCGGCTTCCTCTTGCGGCAGTCTAGCAGATTATCCGATATTTCGCGATCTACCTTTTTGCAGTGGAGTCACAGATGGACACAAATAAACACAGAAAGAACGACAAAAAACACGGTTCTCGGACTTTTTATCCGACAAGGGGGGGCAAACACAGATCAACCCAAATCATCTGTGTCCATCTGCGTTCATCTGTGGCTCGCCTTGCTTTTGCTACTCGTCCTTGACCAGGCCCGGCGGGATGCGTTCGGCGTCGTCCACCAGGCTG
>JBJYXA010000546.1:0-1891 GCA_046259705.1 Caldilineaceae bacterium | reverse complement strand
TAACTCAAGTTGCTACCGTGAAAGTGCAGTTGAAGAATCCATGGGCCATTCGCTACAGTTATGGTGACGAAACCGAACTAGTAGCGACGGAAGGCCCATGGACACGCAAATTGTAGCAGTCTACTGTATTTGTGACGACATGTTGCGGGCACTGCATCACCACAATGATCCACAGTGCCAGATGAGTGATAGTGAGGTAATGACCACAGCGATTGTAGCCATGCTCTATTTTGGCGGCAACTGGGAACTGGCACGCAGCCATCTGTCCGAGTACGGCTATGTGTCGCACATGCTGAGCAGGAGTCGTTTCAACCGGCGCCTGCATCGCATCGGGCATCTGACCTGCGTACTGTTTGCGACTTTGGCCGAAGTTTTCAAGCAATGGAACGATGAATCGATTTATCTGATTGACAGCGTCCCTATAGCCGCCTGCGACAACTATCGTATCCGGCACGCCAAGCTTTACCAGAACGAAGCGTACCGCGGCTATCAAGCCAGCAAGAGGCGCTATTTCTACGGGCTTAAGGTGCATCTGTTGGTGACCAAGGACCACGAGCCGGTCGAGTTCTTTCTCACCCCAGGTGCAGAGAGCGACACCAAAGCGCTGGAGAGCTTCGCTCTTGACTTGCCAGCCGGGGCGCAAATCTTCGGCGATAAAGCCTACAACCACTATGTCGTCGAAGATGTCTTGGGCGAATGTGGCATCGAGTTGTTGCCCATGCGTAGACGAAACTCTAAGCGGCCTTTGCCTCCCTGGATGCGCTATCTGCAAGCCCACTATCGAAAGCAAGTCGAAACGGCTGGCAGCTTGCTCGAACAACTCTTGCCCAAGTCGATTCATGCCGTCACACCCGCTGGATTCGAACTGAAGCTCTGTCTGTTCATGCTCGCTCTCAGCCTGAATTGCTTCCAATTCGAGTAAGGTAGCAACTTGAATTATTATATAGCGACTGTGATCTACAACTATCTTGAGAATGCAGAACGAAAACGAGCGTTGAGCGAGCGCGGCTTCGCACTGGCACAGGAACTGGGCGACGTGCGGCTCATGAGCAATTTCCTGCGTAGTCTAGGCAATCAGTTCATGGTTGCCGGAGATGTGACGACGGCCCACGAGTTGCATGTCCGGGCATTCGAAGTACAGGAGCGCGCCGGCATTCAGGCGATGTTGCCGTGGCTGCACGTAGTCAGGGCATTTTCCAGTTGGAAATTGGGCTTCTTCGACGAAGCACAGCGTCATACGAGCTATGCCCTCGCGGCCAGTGTCGAGCGCTCCGACTTATACACGGCCGTTCATGCGCTGCTCTTCGTCGCACAGGTGATCGCCGTGCGCGGGGAGCTATGTCGTGCAGCGGAAATAGGCGCTGCGGCGCGTGCAGTTTCGCGGTGGGAGAGATCGCTGACGGGCAGGAAGGTATTCGTCGAACCCCTGATGGCGCTTACGCGCTCGCTGCCGCCAGTTGAAGCGGAAGCGGCAAAGAGAAGAGGCCAAACGCGAGATGCGTTTGACGTGGCGGACGAACTGCTGGCAGAGATAGAGAGACCATCCTGGAAGTGGGAATAGGTGCAGGTCCATCTTCCAGGAAGCTGGCAGCTTCCTGGAAGATGTGAATACATGTGCCGAGCAGCAACTCCCTATCGATTGGTGGGCAGCGCCTTCGACGCGCAAGTGTCCGGGAAGACTCCTCGACAACTCAACTTAGACCAGCACTAGTACTGCAAGTGACCCCTGTACGGGAAATCGCCCGCCTCAATGTCATCTTTGAAGTCAATTCTGCCGGTTACGTCCTCGAAGGCGCCCTCGCCGCTGTTCGCAATGATCGGATGCTGGCAACGACCAACTATCTCGTTGACCAGGTTGGTGCAATCCTCATACTTCGCAGAGAAGCGGTAC
>JBJYXA010000545.1:0-7604 GCA_046259705.1 Caldilineaceae bacterium | reverse complement strand
CTCTAATAGAAGCCCGTTTTTCGTTGGCGACTCCCACCAAATCCGAGAAACGCACATCCTCAGATCTTTCTCCGGGCTACGCCACTCGGGCCACGCCGGTGTACTACCACCGCTCTGGCTAAGTCGCCGTCTGTTACGCCCACACCGGCTTCTCGTGTCAAATGAATTGTCGCCCCCAAGGTAGCCTACCATATGCCAGGTACGCTCCCTGCCAACCGCACCAGGGGGACCGAGTGTCGTAATCAACTGGCCGCCGGACCCGTCACCGCGCTCAGCGCAACAGCTCGAGGCCACCAGAAACCCTTTACGAATCCAGCCTCGCATATTGACAGGCGCAAACCGTCATGATATTGTTTTGTTACCGGTCCCGATACCGGTATCAGCTCTCTTGCATATTGTTCATCAGCAACACAAATAGCAGTACAAACCGCTCATGAATCTGTCTCGTGTCACTATTGGCGACGTCGCACGTCAAGCAGGTGTGTCCAAGCAGACAGTCTCACGCGTAATCAATCAGCACCCTGATGTGGCTGACGTGACACGGGTGCGAGTCCAGCAGGTCGTCGATACCTTGGGGTACCAGCCCAGTAGCATCGCACGTAGCCTAACCAGCGGACGCAGCCAGACCCTGGGCGTTGTCGGCTACGGCCTCGAGTATTTCGGTACCTCGCGCATACTCTCGGGCATCGAGCAGGAAGCCAACCGACTTGGATATATCGTTTTGTTATGTCTAGTTCGCTCCCCCGAGGCTCACGACACCCAGAAGTTTTTCGAGAAACTTCTTGCCCTCCACGTGAACGGAATCATTTGGGCTGCGCCGGAGATCGGTACAAATCGGTCTTGGATTGACGACGCGGGGCAGTCAATCCCTGTGCCCGTCGTCCATCTGAGCACAAGACCTCGACCGGGCCAACTGGTCGTGAATATTGACAATCGGAGAGGCGCATTTGACGCAACTTCACACCTCCTCGATCAAGGACATCGTGAGGTCGGCATCATTACGGGGCCGTTGAATTGGTGGGACGCACTTCAACGCCGCTTGGGATGGGAGGACGCGCTCAATCAGGCCGGAATAGTGGCGGACGAGACAATGATCGCCGAAGGCGACTGGTCAGCGGCGAGCGGCGAACGAGCATTTGGCCAGTTGCTTGAACAGAATGCGCAGCTCAGCGCTGTATTTGCCTGTAACGACCAGATGGCACTGGGCGTCATACGCGCTGCCCATGCCATGAACCGGCGCATCCCGCAGGACCTGGCTCTGGTTGGGTTCGACGACATTCCCGAGTCAGCCTATTACACGCCTGCGCTGACAACTATACACCAAGACGTCGTTGCGGTCGGACGCCGATCGGTGAATGCGTTTGCGCATCTATTCGACAGGCAAGAGGTTCCTGCGCCCGTAGGTATTGACAGCGAACTCATATCCACCGAACTTGTGATTCGCGAGAGTTCGGTAATCGGATCTCGCAGTACTGATCAGTGATTTGCGCCAGAGTTACTCGGCGTCAGTGTAACGTCCCCAGCTCCATTTCGTTCGGTCCTTGTTCATTAGCGCTTCACTATTTACTCAATGAGGAGACAACCATGAGTCTACGACGTAGTGTACCCCTGCTCTTTCTGGTCCTCGCGTTAGTGTCATTTGCGGCTTGCGCTCCAGTCCCGGGAACGCAAGCGACAACGGATGAAGCGATAGGCGAGGCAGAACCCAGCGGCAACCTTCTCATCTGGTTGCAGCAGGCAAACCAAGATGTCTTCGAACAGACCGTGCTTGACAATTTCATGGAGGCATATCCCGACGTAACATTGGAGTTCGTGAACTATCCTCCTGCTGACGTCGCCGACCAGGCAGTATTAGCCATTCAAGGCGGCACTGGCGGGCCGGACCTGGGGGTAACGGAGAATGCGAGTATCGGTCGTCTGGCAAATCTCGGCGGATTGCTCGATCTCTCAGACCAGCTCATGCCGTATGTGGACAGCCTCAACGCCCCAGCACTGGCTGAGGGTACCGTCGATGGCAAGAACTACTGCGTACCCTGGGATATTGGCCCGGTTGTCACCTTCTATCGACGCGACGTATTTGAGGCAGCCGGGCTTCCCTCCGCGCCGGAAGAAGTGAGCCAATTGTTGTCGACATGGGACAGCTTTTTGGACACCTGTGTGACCATCAAAGAGGAGACGGATTCGTCCTGTTTTGCGCTTAACAAGGCAAACAACTACGGCGACACCTACTTCAATATGCTATGGCAGCAGGGACTTGGCTTTTTTAGCGACACCGGTGAGGTGATTGTCGACGATCCGGCAAACGTTGAGACATTGCAGAAGTTGGGCAAGTTCTGGGATGCCGATGTCGTATCAGACGAGCTTGAATGGACCGATAACTGGTACGCAGAACTCAACGCACCGCTGGATGACGCCAACATAACGCCAGTTGCGTCAGTTACCATTGGTTCGTGGATGGGCAGCTTCCTCAAGACGTG
This sequence comes from Caldilineaceae bacterium, assembly GCA_046259705.1. Classification (GTDB taxonomy): domain Bacteria; phylum Chloroflexota; class Anaerolineae; order Caldilineales; family Caldilineaceae; genus JASGTU01. The sequence continues at coordinate 5,127 of JBJYXA010000545.1, read as the reverse complement.
GGTGGCCGCGGATCGCGCTGGCGACTGGGGAGTGGCGCCTATGCCTGCCTACAGTGAAGGCGGCGTTCGCTCGGCCAACCAAGGCGGATCCTGTATGTTCATCCCCGAAGCAAGCAGCAATCCTGACGCAGCCTGGGCATTTATCCAGTTTATGCTTTTGAACGAGGACAACCAGAAAGCGATCTTCGCCTACAGTGATTACTTCCCAGCGCTGACTACGATCTACCAAGACGCTATGTTTGCAGAAGGAGACCCCTACTTCGCCGACCAACCCGTGCGCCAGGTATATGCCGACGCGGCGCTGAGTATACCGAAAGCCAATCTCTATGGTCCATACGCTCAGGCAATGCGAGGTGCGGTCGCCACCGCGGTTCAGCAATATGCATTGGGTCAGCTATCCGCCGAAGAAGCCTTAGCCCAGGCCGCCGACAATATACGCGTGGAGACTGGTCTAGAGTAGAGCATACGATGGATTGATGTCACGCTAATTGGGTAACGGATTCAAACGGTAGAGTCCGTTACCCATCGTACGTCTGTGGCGATCATGCACCTGCGACGATCATCACTTGCTGCGATCAATTCATCCTAAAGGGAATATCATGGAAGCCACCCAGTCCCTCACAGCATCCCCCGCTAAATCCTCCTCACTCTGGCGCAACATAGCGAAAGCGCGCTGGGCCTACATCTTTATCTCGCCGTTTTATATCCTGTTTGCCGTCTTTGGTCTCTACCCAATGCTCCTCTCCATCTACCTAAGTTTTGCCGAATGGAAGGGAATCGGGCCCATAAAGATGGTGGGCTTTGATAACTACGTCCGTCTTTTTTCAGATCGCGTCTTCTGGCAGTCGATGCTGAATGGCGTCATTCTTTTCTTCATGTATGTGCCTGTGATGCTGTTCGCGGCATTGGTGCTAGCCGTGATCCTCAATTCAGGACGGATCCGCGGGTTCAGGTTCTTCCGTACGTTGATCTTCCTACCTTTCATCACGAACATGATCGCAGCCGGGTTTGCCTTCCGCATCCTATTCACCTACAAGAACGGTTTGATCAACATCCTGTTGGAAGGTATCGGCTTGCCGGCTGTTCCATGGCTAGAAAGCGTGTGGGGCGCGCGTATTTCCCTATCCCTGCTCATCATATGGGCGTGGGTGGGCTACAACATGGTGTTGATGCTGGCCGGATTGCAGACCATTCCCAAAGACCTAACCGAAGCGGCCATGGTCGACGGCGCGTCACCTGCCCGTTCATTCTTCTCCATCACAGTCCCGCTCATGCGTCCTGTGATCCTCTTCTGCACCGTTACCTCGACCATTGGCAGCTTCGGACTTTTCGCCGAAGTCATGGCGCTAACCGGCGGCGGCCCGGTCAACGCCACATTGACGCCCCTGTTGCGCATATACAACGTCGCCTTCGGCAGCCTCCGCTTTGGATATGCGTCGGCTATGGCTTACGTCTTCTTTGCGATCATTTTTGCAATGACGCTATTGCAGTTCAACACTTTTGGGCGAGAGCAGTAGGGAAATGTGAGCGAGAGAGGTAGATCCATGAACACTCGACGCTTTCGGCACGGATTGACGACCTTTCTGCTTTATGTGGTTATGATCGCCATCAGCCTCGTCATGATCCTGCCGTTTGTCTGGATGATCAGCACTTCGATGAAACTGCCGCAAGACACTTTCGGATACCCGCCAGTCCTATTCGCCAAGGACTCTACGCTGATACAGTACACCTATCTGTTCACGGAGAAGAATCTGCTGCGCATCGTATGGAACACACTCTTCGTGACCGGCGCCGCCACCCTGTTAAGCCTCTTTTTCTGCTCGCTGGCCGGCTACGGTTTCGCCAAGTTTAGCTTTCCGGGTCAGAAACCGCTTTTTGCTTTTCTGCTGGCGACCATGGTGATTCCTGGTGCCGTCACCATGGTGCCGCTCTTCGTGATCATGCGCTATCTAGGCTGGGTCGACACTTTCCTGCCCTTGATTGTGCCCGGAGCTGCCAATGCCTTCGGTATCTTCTTTATGCGGCAATATATTTCGTCCATCAGCGAGGACCTAATGGACGCTGCGCGTATCGACGGCGCAGGTGAGTTCGGCATCTATTGGCGCGTGATTGTACCCATCATCACGCCTGGATTGACCAGTTTGGGCCTCATCTTCTTTATGGGGACGTGGAACAACTACCTCGGTCCATTAATTTACCTCAAGTCACCCGAGAAATTCACGCTGCCACTAGCTATCTTCCAGTTCGGCGGTGCGGTGGGTCTGACAAACTACAACGCGCAAATGGCCATGTCTGTCATCAGCATCATTCCGTTGCTCATCATCTTCCTCGTATTCCAACGCCGTTTCGTCGAAGGTATTACAGCGGGTGCAGTAAAGGGATAGCAGCATTATTTCTCGAAGGGGCTCGTCAATCTTCTAGTTGAAGAAGGATCGCACCATGGCTTTTGCTTTTGGCGTAGACTACTATCCGGAACACTGGCCGTCGGCTCGCTGGGCGCTGGATGCCAAGCTGATGCAAGAAGCCGGCATGAACGTGGTCCGACTGGCCGAGTTTGCATGGGCTCGCTTGGAACCGAAACAAGGACTATACGATTTTGCCTGGCTGGACGAGGCAATCGACATACTTGCGGACCGGGGCCTGAAAGTCATTCTGGGCACACCCACCGCTTCGCCGCCTCCTTGGTTGATGGCCAAGGACCCGACCCTGTTTCGCGTTGATGAACAAGGTCGCCGCCTCAGCTACGGCCATCGCCGTGAGTACTGCCCGAATCATCCCGTCTACCAAGAGCACACACAGCGCATCGTCTCCGCCATGGCACAATACTATGCCACGCATCCGGCTGTGATTGGCTGGCAGGTCGACAACGAGTTCGGCGACCGCTGCTTCTGTGACATCTGCCGGCAGAGTTTTCACACGTGGCTCCAAGAGCGCTACGATTCGCTCTACGAGATGAACGAGCGCTGGGGCACCGCGTTTTGGAGCCATGTATACACCGATTGGGAGACCGTGCCGGCGCCTCTAGCAACAGTTGCACCCCACAACCCAGGATTGGCCCTGGACTATGCCCGCTTCAGTTCCGATAGTTATGTGCGCTACCAGCATTTGCAGGTTGAATTGTTACGACAATACTGCCCAGGCCGGCAGCACATAACGCACAACTTCATGGGTTTTGGCTACCCCAACATCAACTATTTCGATCTTGCCAGGGATCTCGATTTCGTGTCGTGGGACGCTTACTGGCGTCATCAATGGAACATGGGCAACCCGGCCCAGCCGAGCAACATGGCGCTGAGTCACGCCGCCATGCGCGGGCTAAAGCAGAAGAATTTCTGGGTGATGGAAGAGCAGAGCGGACCCGGCGGATGGGAACTGGTCAGTGAATCGCCTCAGCCGGGCCAGATTCGTCTGTGGGCATACAACGCCATCGCACACGGCGCCGACGGTATCGTCTTCTTCCGCTGGCGAACGGCACGACACGGCGCCGAACAATACTGGCACGGCATCCTCGACCATCATGGCCGACTCGGCCGGCGCTACCACGAAGTGGCCCAGATGGGACGGGAGTTGCAGTCCTTGGGCGACTTACTCGGCGGCACAGACGTCGACGCCAAGGTAGCCATGATACTCGACTACGATAGTCGCTTCGCCTTCCAGATCCAAGCTAACAACCCGTCGTTCAATCACACCGCGCACTTCCACGCGATCTTTCAAACGTTGCACCAGCGCCAGGTCGCTGTGGACATCGTGACCAGTGACGCTGATCTCGGCAAATATCGCTTAGTCATCGCCCCGGCATTGCATGTCCTGAGCGAAGAAGCTGCAACAAACCTGAAGCAGTATGTAGAGGCAGGCGGCACACTCGTGGTCACCGCGCGCAGCGGGGTGAAGGATACGGCAAACGCAGTCGTCGACGCGCGCCTCCCCGGGCTGCTCGCAGACCTATGCGGCGTTACCGTGGAAGAGTACGTCTCCTTGCCGCTAAATCAGACCGCCGCGATCGACTGGATCAGCGTTCCGGAAGGCGCAGACGCGCCTGTTATCCAGGCATCCGTGTGGTGCGAATTCCTAGAGCTGCACGGGGCGGACGCGCTTGCGTGCTACGGCGACTCGTACTACGCAGGCAAACCTGCAGTGACGCGCAATCGATTCGGCGCCGGGCACGCGGTATACGTGGGCACGCTCAGCGCGCCAATTTACGATGTGCTAACGCCCTTGCTACTCGAGTGGACCGGTATCGAATCGTCCGGGCCCATGGTCGACGATGTTGAGATCACGGAGCGGGTGCGGGATGGGGTGCGTACGCTCTTCATCCTCAATCACGCTGCAAGTGATCGAACTATCCGACTTGAGCAAGGCGCCGTTGACTTGCTCCATTACGGCGCCGAAATCACCAGCGGTGAACTCACACTCGCACCGTACGATGTGCGCATTCTCCGCGGCTAGGCCGCGTTTGCAAGAGGAGTGACATCCTTATGATTCGCTTGGTCCCTGCACGGGTTGCTCCGGCCAGCCAACACGCCGGCCAGTGACCTCCTTCGATCTCGCGAAGGGGAGGCTCCTCCTGGGCGCAGCGCGCCTCGACGATCGGACAGCGCAGGTGAAAACGGCATCCGGCCGGCGGGTTGGCCGGGTTCGGTACATCACCGCGCAAGGGAATACGCTCACCCCTCGAATAGGGGTTGTCACCCGGAATAGAGGTTAGCAATGCTTGGGTGTACGGATGAGTCGGGAACGAAAATATCCTGTGTTTCGGCGCCAGTTCGGCTACCTTGCCGAGATACATGACGCCCACCCAAACTGCGGTTCATCTCGACCCTTGACGAAGCTGCTCCCTGTGCTACGCTTGCAGCAAGATGGTGATGGACGATGGGAGCAGCCCCCTGCTCTTTGAGTTCTGAGCCGGAGCAGGTCTGTACATTAACAACTCCAGTGGACCTCTGCCGGCGCCCGATAGCCGAGACTCTGGTGCGGGCGCTCCTGGTTGTAGAAGGTGAAGTAATCACCCAGACCCGTCCGCAGTGCTGGCACGGCTCTGTATTCTTTGAGGTAGATTTCTTCGTACTTCACGCTACGCCAAAGCGGGTGCCCGATGGGCGCGACGAAGATATTGTCGTGGGCCCGGCC
>JBJYXA010000544.1:0-4360 GCA_046259705.1 Caldilineaceae bacterium | reverse complement strand
GTGATCCCAACCCGCCCAACAGCAGCGGCGCCGTCGCCCCGAGGGCGGGGCTCCCACCATCGCAACGCAGCGCCGCGCCCGAGTTACCGAGCCGTACGATCCGCGCAGACTTGGTATCATGCCGCGCAACGGCACCGGGCCCGACCAGGTTTTGACGCCGAGACATACCGATGCGCTTGACCCAGCGACAGCAACGCGAGATCAATGACGCGGCTGCGAAGACCTTCGGCCCGGACGCGAACGTGATCCTGTTCGTATCCAGGCTCGACGATCAGAAGCGGGGAGGAGACATCGATCTGCTCGTCGAATGCCCGGCTCCCGTTGAGAACGCCGGCATGGCCGCGGCACGCATGGCAGCCAAGATCCAAATGCAGCTCGGCGAGCGCAAGGTCGATGTCTTGTATACGTGGCCAGGCTTCCCGCCCTCCCCTGCGCATCAAGCAGCCCTCACGCACGGACAGCCGCTTTGACCAGTGCACAGGAGGAAGCCAAGTCCGATTCCTGGCAACAGTCGAGATCGCCCGCCGCCAGTTAATCCTCCTCGAGTACAGCCGCTCAAAGCTCTTTTCCGTGACGATCGATCCCCACTGGGTCAAGCAATTGAGCACGGACATGGTGGTGCCGAGACCCTTGAAGCCTTCGTCGCCCGCTTCGGACGATTTCAGAACACGGTGGGCGGCAGCTCATCCCACGGGCCCTGACCACCCAACTGGAAAAGCCGGGCAGCATGGTCGACAACCTATCTCGCGCCTGGCAGCTCGGGTGGATCACCGACACGTAGGCTTGGGTTACAATCCGAGAGGTAAGAGACCGGCTGGGACACGGACACCTAACGGATCCGGGGCAGTTTGCTACCGACATCCATGGAGCCGGGGGTTTGGACCGATGTTCCGGAACACGTACGGAAGCCCACTCCAGCTTGCGCAGGATCGGCTCAGCGTCGCCGAGTACGAGTTCCAGCAGCATTTACAGCCGAGCACAAGCTCCTGGCAGCCGCCGGGTACGAACGAAACGTATGTGCCGCTTTAAGAAATGGTCAATGAAGCAAGTTCTGGAAGCGGCGCTCCCGCTGACTCCGCATGGTGCGCGTCACTCGCGGTCGCAGCCTGTCCGAACAAATTTACTGCAACGCCACGCTCAGCTTAGCTGGAAACGTAACCGCCAACATGCGCCTCAATGCGCAACAGACCGCATCCATCCGGGATGGCCGTCCATGCCATCGGCGGCCCCGCTATGCAAGTGCGCTTGTTCGGCTCGCGCCTTCGAAACGGCGCCCGAGGCGGCGACATCGACTTGGTCGTCGAATTGCCGGACGCCGTCGAACCACTCTGACCCTCCCGCCTTCCGTCCGTGAGCGCTTCGGCTTTCGGGCCGGATTGGTCAAGGAAGAGGCGCAGCACCTGGAAATGACCACTTGGCGCCTTTTCAGAAAAAAAACAGACACGCTTGGAATTGAGGGGTCGTTTTGAAGCCACGCATCGCTCTGATAGGCCCCGTGCTTCCTTTTCGCGGCGGCATCGCCCAGCACACAACGATGCTACATAGGTCCCTTGCCAAAAAAGCAGACCTGTTGACAATCTCCTTTACACGTCAATATCCGGCTTGGTTGTTCCCTGGTGAGTCCGATAAAGACCCTGCCTATGAGAACTACAGGGAGCCGGGCGTCCAATACCTGATAGATTCTCTCAACCCATTGTCTTGGGAAGACGCTATTGACACAGTTCGGACATTCGCGCCGAGCGCGATAGTGTTCCCTTGGTGGACAGTCTTCTGGACTTTTTGTTTTCACCACATCGCTTCAGCAGTTAAGCGCCCGGGCACACGCGTGGTGTTTCTTTGCCACAATGCGGTCGAGCACGAATCCGCTTTGTGGAAGCGTCATCTCACCTCCTGGGTATTTAAAACGGCCAACCAGTTCGTCGTGCACACGCAGTCCGAAAAAGCAAACATCCGCAATCTAATCCCTGAAGCTCAAGTTCGCGTGTATCCTCATCCAATTTATGACCAATATCCAAGCCCTAGCTCGCTAGGAACTCTCCCACGTCGTGCCGAGCTTGAACTGCTGTTTTTTGGGTTCGTGCGCCGTTACAAAGGCATAGATGTGTTGCTGGACGCCCTTGCGCTCATCCGCGACGAAAGCGTGAAGCTCACAATCGCGGGCGAGTTTTGGGAAGGCGAGCGCAAGACGAGAGAGAAGATAACGTTCATGGGCCTGCGGGAAATCGTCGAGATACTACCTCGATATCAGACCGAACGGGAGACTGCTGAACTGTTTGGCCGCGCCGATGTGGTCGTTCTTCCGTATCGCAGTGCTACCGGCACGGGTGTCGTGCCTCTTGCGTACCATTATAATAAGCCCGTGGTCGTCACGCGCGTCGGCGGCCTGCCGGATGTTGTCGATGAAAACCTCACCGGTTTCGTAGTCCCACCCGAAGCGCCGCACGAACTAGCCTGTGCGCTGAGGCGATGTTTACACTTCCGCCCGCAGGCGGAGCACTTCACCGCCGTAAGGAAGCGCATGTCTTGGCAAGGCCTCGCGACCACGCTCATCATCGATTCCTGAGAGCCGCGCCTCTGCCGAGCGTTTCCTATCACGTCAGCATCCCTATTTTTATGCACAAGCAGCATCAAGAACGCATAGCAATCATCGGCAGCCGCGGCATTCCCGCGGAGTTTGGCGGCTTCGAAACCTTTGCCGAGCAGTTAGCATTGCGCCTGGTCCACCTGGGGTGGGACGTAACCGTGTTCTGCGAATCGAACCAAAATTATCGAAAGCCCCAATACAAAGGGGTGAACCTCAAATACATCTATGCGCCCCGGATTACCGCAGTGCGATCGATTTGGTTCGACTTGCTGTCCGTTGTTGCAACCCTGCGAGGCTACGACATCGTCTACATGCTCGGATATCACGCAGGATTCGTCTTCGTCCTGCCTAGATTGTTCGCAACGAACTTCTGGGTAAATATGGATGGCTTAGAATGGCGTCGAACCAAATGGTCTTTGGCCACCCGACGCTATCTTAAAGCAATGGAATCGCTTACGCTGCGCCTTGCGCCACATATCGTCGCAGACGCGCAGGGCATTGCCGATCACCTCACGGCTAATTACCCGCGCGCAGCAAACAAAACTCACGTCGTCGAGTACGGCGCTTCTTTGATCACCCGAGAGCCAAAAATTGGCCACATCACGGACAACGGGCTAATACCTCGCGGCTATTACCTGGTGGTTTGCCGACTAGAACCGGAAAACCATGTTCGAGAGATCGTTGAGGGCTTCATCCGCAGCGACTCCCGCCGCTTCCTGATTATTGTAGGTGACCACGCGACGGGTACAGCTTATGTAAGCTCGCTACTGAAAGCTGCAAACGACAGAGTGATTTTCTTTGGGAGCCTCTACGACCAAGAAATGCTTACGGCCTTGCGGTTCCACTGTCTTGCTTACATCCACGGTCACAGTGTCGGTGGCACCAACCCGTCTTTGTTGGAGTCGATGGCATGTGGAACCTACATCATCGCGCACGACAATGTCTTTAATCGAGAAGTCACTGCTGGTCTTTGCGCCTATTTCACCAATGCTGCAGATTTGGAGCGTGTCGTGCGCCGGATCGACAAAAACGGCCCGCCATGCAATGTCGGAGCAGCCCTGATAAATAGAGTAGAGTCGCATTACAATTGGGATCGCATAGCCGACGTCTATCGCGTTCTTTTCGAAGCCAGTGTCTCCAATCGGCAAGTAGCGCAAAATAGGTTTTAATCAAACTCTCCTTTTCCTAGTATCAGGTTTACAACGAGCTCGAGCGTCTTCAGAATTTTTGGTGCGCTGTGATGTTCGCTCATCGCCGCACCCCAGCACAATTCAAGAGAAGGCACAAGAAAAAAGATGGAGCACCAACATTTTAAATAAGGGTCTCTGTCCAAGTGACGAAGAAGCGAAAGGTCTATACGCCACTTTGATAAGACCGTTTTTTGTTGCAGGCCTTGCGACCGATTGCAGTAGTGCAGCGCTGTAAAAGATCCCGAGACCGTTTTCCCGCTCAAGCGGCCAGGGGCTTGCCGGTATAGGTCCAGCGGAATGGCTTGGCCATGGTCTTGTTGAAGAAGTCGATGAAGCGGGTGATCTTGTCATGCAGGTCCTGCAGCGAGGCGAAATTGCCGCGGCGGATGACTTTGCGCGCAAGGAACGAGAACCACATCTCGATCTGGTTCAGCCACGAGGCGTGCTTGGGGTGGAAGTGAAAAACAATGCGGTGGGCAGGGTCGCGCAGGAAGCGCGCGCGTGTGGCCATCGACTTGAGGATGCCGGACTTACCCTTGATGCCGAGATCGCCGTCGAAGCCGATGGCCTCGGCGACCAAGCGCAC
>JBJYXA010000543.1:0-1750 GCA_046259705.1 Caldilineaceae bacterium | reverse complement strand
TGAGCGCCTGGAAGAAGGGGATTCGCCGGAAGTATTCCATCTTGAAGTCCGGCGCACGGCTTATATTGCCGCCCAGCATCGGCTTACCGTAAACAGTCTGAAAATATTGCAACTGCGTTCGCTCGGGGCCGAAGGTGCCAAAGCTGTTGCGCCAGCCCAACGGAATGTTGAGCACGCTGATAGGGCGCGGGTCCGCTGCGATGGTCTCATAGACGGCCGGGACGCGCGCATCTGACAAAGGGAAGGGAAGGGCCAAATGCTCAAAGACGATAAGAGCAGACAGCACAGCCGGCGCCGCGATCTGCCAAGCGCGAGAGGCGTTGCGGCGCCGCAGCCAAGACTGGATCCATGCGAGCCCGTACGCGGCCAGTACCGCCAGGCCAAGCATCAGCACCACGCTGTTGCGGTTCGGCGCTCGGTTGGCCTTGATGATGGGCAGGTAGTGCAGAATGGCAAAAGGCAGCGGGACTGTGGCCTCGATCCCGTCGATGTCGAATTGATAGCGTCCGTTGATCTGCAGGAACGGGCCGAGTGTGAAAAGACCGAACACGACGACTGTCCAAATCCAAATACGTACTCGGCTGCGATAAGTGACTGCGCCCAAGATGGCCAGGACCAGCGACATCCATCCGAGAAAGACAGTATTGATGTCTCGGAAACCTGTTACGCCCATCTCGAGTGCCCGCAACTGCACCCGTCGCAACTCCTGAACGAGGTCACCGCCGAAGACTGGATGCAGGACGGTGGGCGTGAACCAGCCCAGCAAATCCGTGCTGAGGGGGATGGCTTCTCCCCATCCCTGCAAAGAGAAATCTTCGGTAAGAAACTGTACGATGATGGGGATAAGCACGGGCGACCACACCACGAACGCTGTTACGCCGATGGCCGCACCGGAAAGCACGATGCTACCGAAAAGAGAACCGGATGCACCAGTGTTGCGGTTACGATGGCGCAGACCATCCCACAGAACACACATGACGACGATGACCGTAAATATACCCAGGAAGAGCGCCGTGATCATCTCTGCCAGACCGTTGAAGGCCAGGAACAGCCCGGCGAGCGCGGCCGTACGCAACCGTGCGCGATGAGGCAGTCGTAGGTCCAAGCTACGTATCAGAGCGAGAGCGTAAAACGGTATCCACTGTGTGGTCACCATGTCGTAGTGACCGAGCGTTGCGTAGATGGCTCGATTGCTTGCGAACGCATACAACAGGCCGCCGGCGAAGGCTACGACTGCGACCGGTGTACCAGAAAGCTCACCGATGCCAGCGGGTTTCCGGCTTGCGAACAGCCATAGAACCAACAAAAAGACACCGTATCCGCTCAGAATGGTGCTCAGCAGGAGTGAGACATTCGAGGCAAAAGGTAGGTTGGCGGCAAGCATCAGCGGCTGGGATATCAGCGCGTGGAAGAAATTGTACGTATACAGGACCAAATCGATTCCCAGCGGATACCAGATCAGGTCCGTATGCAGAGGACTACTGAGGTTGTCGACCAGCGAATGCTTCAGATACCACGTGTTCCACAAGAACGTGGATTCGTCGAACGCCCACTGCGGGACGCCGGGAACCGCCTTGCTGAGATTCACGATCAGCGGCCAAGAGAGGATGACGGCCAATATTGCGTAGAGGACGATGACTATCAGATGGAGGCGCAGACGGGAAGGTTTCAGATGCATAGGTGCAGTACGGGCGAGACGGCTAGCGGTCATCGTAACCGGCGTCAGTGTAACATAGCCGATATGTAATGA
>JBJYXA010000542.1:0-11853 GCA_046259705.1 Caldilineaceae bacterium | reverse complement strand
TACACCTATATCGGGAGCAAAAAAACCGATTCTACATCATGACGCACGTGGACCGGGCGACACGCTGCATCCTGAGCTGGCGTGTCATTCAAGCCAGGACCGGCACGGTGCTCCAGGAGATGCTGCATGAGTCGGTCCCTGGCCGCATCTATTACAGCGATGGCTTTGAAGCCTATCAGACAGCGCTCTACTGGCCCTCGACCCACTATGCCATGGATGACAAGAGCGAAACCTATTCCGTCGAGGGTGACAACGCTGAACTGCGTCACTATCTGGCACGCCTCGCTCGCAGATCCCGCTGCTTCTCACGTTGCGTCACCGCCTTACGCAATGCCGTGAAGCTCTTCGTCTTCGCTTTCAACCGACGCCAACTCGCCAAACGTCGATTTCCTATGTACTCCTTTCATGTACAGGATTTCGTTTACCCTTGATTTCCACCACTCTCCTGTGCAATGAACCCATTCCGTAGCATTGTCTTGTGGTATACTCGCAGTATGAAGAAGTATCCGTCAGGTTTTGTTCCCATCAATTACCAGCGGGCAGGAAAGCTAATGGTCGTCATCGGGCTTGTCTGCCTGTTGGCCATGCTGCTCGGCATTTTGACGGGAGCCTATAGCTTGCCATACAGTGTGCTCTTTTTTGGATTGGCGTTCCTGATTTTGGGTCCATACTTGATCTTTGTTGTTCCCAAAATAGAGTAGCGATTGGGCTATCACGCCGGTTCTGACTGCCCAGCAGCTCACTGTGTGCCCTCTCTGCTCCGGGATGAACCTGGTTCCGGCGGCGTGGGGTTGTGCGCCTACTTCATCCGCCGGCCCATCATCGGGCAGAAGATATCTTCCGAGTCTGTTCACTGATAGCGTTACCGGTCGGTCTATCGCTTCTTGCAGAGGTAGACGTGGCCGGGCTCCTCCCGCGAAATTGCGCAGGGCGGCGGCGGGCCCGGCTTCGCCTCCGAGATGCGCCTATACCCTGACCGCAACCTGGGTATGGTCATCATCGCCAACGGTACCTATCTGCCCAAACAGGACGTGGTCGATGCTATAGCCGGCCTGGAGTGGTAGGAGTCCACGGCATGTTCATAGCATCGGGGTGCAGCCCCAAATCGACGGCATGCCAGGATGCAGGTACACACAGGGGGAGCCCGAGGCCCTGTGGGTTCAGCGCGACGCCCAGGTGACCAATCGACTAGACTACCTTGTGCAGGAAACTAAGCAGGTGAGGCGTAATCAAGTAGCTGCGCTGATATGCCTGAATATGGTTGGCGCCGAGAATCGACACGAATTCCGCTAATGGTATTTCACGTGCTGCGCGCGCAATTGTCGAGAATTCCACATCGGCATCTCCGGCAAAGAGCAGAGTCGGCATCGACATTGACGGCAGTATCTGCGAAATATCGGCCCTGTCGTGCAAGGCCGCCAGCATCGCATCAGGGTCGTTGCGCCGTATCCTGGCCAGCATTTGCGGCGAATAGTGATCGCCCCACGTATTGGCATGTTCAGTCCAAGAGTCCATTCCTTCAGCGAGTATCTTGCGCCCGTCCACAAAGGTCCGTCCGTACGGTTGCGCTCCACCGATCATCAAGCTGCTGGCGCGTGCAGGTGCATATTTCGCCATGCCGTAGCCAATCCATCCTCCCATGGAGTAGCCCAGGTAATGCGCTTTGTCGATGCCAAGATCGTCGACCACGGCCAGAATGTCGTCGATTCTGCGGTCCAGTGCGTACATGTGGGGATCGTGTGGTTTGTCACTGTCGCCATGGCCGCGTGCATCGACAAGGATCAAGCGGTATCGATCTCGTAGCGCCTCAGTGTAGCCGAACTCAATCCAGTCATATCCGCTGCCGCAGAACCCGTGTTGCAGTATTAGCGGTGGGCCATCGCCCATCACCTCATAGTGTATGCGAATGCCATCGTTGATAGCGTACGGCATGAATAACCTCATCACGCTTTCAGCCGGTTCTCGTTGACATCGGTGCCAAAGGACGGGCCATTGTCTAGGCGCAGTGGACATATGTGGTCGCTGAACGTTTGGCACGACTTGCCTTGGGGCGGCGCTGCCGCGTGTTCCGCACCGGTGCCGCCCCGTGAATCTTTCCAGAATACTCAGCGCGTGAATCCCTCCCAGTGACTGAAGGTTTGGGGCCGCAGCGCAGCCAACGTCTCCGTGGCCCCATCCGTCAGATCGCCAAAAACTTCGAACCGAGCCAGATCCGAAATCTCGAGCAATGCGCCGAGTGGCTCCTGCACATTCTGGAAGTGATGCGTGATGGCGTCGGCGTTTGCATACCATTCCACAAGGTAAGCCTCGCTTTCATCCTCGTTCATGTACCAGTGAAATGCAAGCATTTCGGGTTCATTGGCCTCGACCAATTCGGTACTGCTACTGGCAATCTCCTTGAAGCTGTCTAGCTCGCCGTCGTGGATTTTCCACTTTGCCGTATACTGCACCTGATTCCCGTGCGTCGGATCAGCGCCGGCCATGACCGCATGCGGTCGTGTAAATCCGTACCAATGTGAGAATATCTGTGGCCCTAGACCCGCAAGTGTGTGGCTCGCGCCATCCGTCAAATCTCCAAACACCTCGAAGCGGGAGAGATCGGAGACTTCCAGTGACTGGCCGAGCGCTTCCTGCACATTTTGCATGTGATGCGGGATGGCATCGGCGTTTGCATACCATTCCACAAGATAGGCCTTGCTCTCGTCCTCATTCAAATAGTAATGAAATGCCAGCATCTCCGGCTCATTAGCTTCCACCAATCCCACAGCCGCCTTGGAGACTTCCAAAAAGGTCTCGAGCCCCCCTTCGTGGATAGTCCACTCCGCGGTGTACTGAACTTGATTGCCATACATTGCTTCCTCCATGGATGCCGCCGATGCGCTTGTCTCGGGCATGGTCACCGGCACGCACGCGGCGCAAATAAGACTCAACCATAAAGTCATTACCAATAGAAATGCACGCATTCTTCTTCTCCTTTACCCGTGTGGAAATAGTGATGATCACCATCCCATCTCTCATCCGTACTTGCGGTTTCATGAGCATACTTGTTCTGCGTGACTTTTCCGTGACCTCAAATGGCAGGCATTCCCAGTACCCGCGCTTGTCGCCAGGCCATGGTGAGCATCTGCGAAGTCTGCTATACTCAGCGCTGAACTGGTCAAGGCACAGTGGACAGTTCCTGATTTGGCCACCTAGCTCACCACATCGCTCTCCATGTCGGCATCACAAATTAAGATGGCAACTCTCTTCCTTTATCTGCTCGGAGCGCCCCGTGTCGAGCTGAATGGCAAACTTATCGAAATCACGCGGCGTAAGAGTCTCGCACTGCTTATTTACCTTGCACTCAATCCCGGCGCACACAGTAGGGACCTCCTCGCCACGACGTTCTGGCCGGAAAACTCTCAACGGTCTGCGCGCGTGAACCTGCGCCGCGCTCTCTTCGTTCTGAACAATTCCCTTCCCGGCGAATGGATAGACTGTCGCCGCGAAACTCTGGCCATCTGTCCAGATATGGATATTTGGACAGATGTCGCTGCATTGCGCGCCGCAGCGCTCGATCCCGCCAATGTGGACGCGCTGGAGGATACAGCGGGCTACTATCGAGGCAACTTCCTTGGTGGTTTTTCGCTCCCCGATGCCCCTGACTTCGACGACTGGGTGTGTTCGGAAGCCGAGCGACTGTCCCATTCGATTGCGAACAACCTGAAGTTATTGGCGGAGCATTACTCAAATAGGCGCAACTATCCGAAAGCTATCGCCTTCGCGACACGGCGCGTGGACCTGGATCCACTGGATGAATCCAGCCAGCGAGCCTTGATGATCCTCTACGCCCGATCCGGCCAGAGGGCAGCCGCCCTAAAGCAATACCAGGAATGTGTACGGTCGCTTAAGGAAGATCTATCAGTGCCGCCCTCAAGTGAAACCACAGCGCTGTACCGGCAGATCGACCATGGCCATTTGCCCAGGAACGCAGTCTCAAGCCAGCCTGGGCAGTACGTCGACCATGAATCTGCTGGACATCACGAACATGGCGCAACCGGATCGCACGTCGTCCTTCCACCCTCTACTCCTTTCGCAAGCGTTTTCCCAGAAGGACGCACAGTCGCTGCACAGCCGCTTGGCAATCTTCCGAGCCCGCTCACGCCTTTGATTGGGCGCGAAAACGAGTTGGCCGCTCTGGAAGAAACGCTACTAAGTGAGGACGTTCGCTTGGTAACGATCCTTGGCCCCGGAGGGATGGGAAAAACGCGTCTAGGCTTGGCGATGGGCACGTGCTCTGCGATTACGGATGCCTTCCCTGATGGCATTTTCTTCGTGCCGCTAGCCCCCCTCAGTGATCACAGACAGATCGCACCGGCGGTGGCTGAATCGTTGCGTCTCCAGCTCGAGAGCCGCCCCGGCCGTAAGCGAACTCCGCAACAACAGGTGTCGGATTATCTGCGCGAAAAACGAACGCTGCTCGTGCTGGACAATTTCGAACATCTGCTGGAAGGAACGGACTTCATCGGCGACATCCTGGAAGCCGCGCCGGCCGTCAAGATTGTGGTGACCTCACGCGAGCGCCTTTATCACTCAGGCGAGAATGTGTTTCCTATTTACGGGCTGGATACGGGCTCTCAGGAGCATCAGAAGGTAGACGTGCTTGGCGCTGTGGAACCATCGGCGGTAACGCTCTTTCTAGAGTGCGCACAGCGTACGTCGCCCGACTTCGTCATGAAGCCGTCTTGTGTGAGCGATATAGCTAGTATATGTAGGCTTGTGGAGGGAATGCCTCTGGCCATTGAGCTTGCAGCCGCCTGGGTGGAGCTTCTGCCCCCTGCCAAGATCGAGGGAGAAGTGCGCCAGAGCCTGGATTTCCTGGCAAGAGATCTTCGGGGCGTCCCCGAGAGGCACCGCAGCATTCGCGCCGTTTTCGACGCAACCTGGCGCCGGATGGAAAGTGAGGATCAGAACCTCTTCATGCAGCTGTCGACTTTCAAAGGTGGGTTCACACGCTCTGCCGTACGCGAGGTCACGGGCGCCACCTTCCGGCGACTGAGCAGATTGACGGGGAAATCGCTTGTTCAGTATGAACGACAGGGCGACCGCTACGCCATTCATGAACTGTTGCGCCAGTATGGCGAAGACCAGCTGGCATTACTCCCGAAGGCAGTAGAGGTCGTCCGCGACAACCATGCGGCCTACTATTGCAGAATTGTAGCGACACGCGAAGTCGACCTAAAGGGAGAGGGTCAGCGCTTGGCCCTGGCTGCTCTCGAAGCCGAAATTGATAACATCCAGACTGCGTGGCATTGGAAATGCGACCGGTGTGATGCGACGCATCTCGCTCCGGCGATGAACGGAATGGGACTCTTCTACACCTTGCAGGGCCGTTACTATGAGGGAATGGCGGCGTTTGCAGGCGCAGCCGAAGCTCTGGATGAGTTCGCGTCGCCGTCTGCATCTGGGGCTGTCGCCATGGCTTTCGTCTGGCTGGCCGCATTTGCGCGCATCACCGGCGATGTAACTAGGGCCCAATTCAGTTTGCAGCGCGCGGTTGAGTTGTTGGATGAATCCGGATCGCAAGATGATACAAGCACATCGGTGCGAGCATTTGCGTTCCTGGAGATGGCGAATCTGGAGCGGCTGCGAGATGCCCGCACGGCAGGTGACCTTTACACGCGGAGCCTGCGCCTGTACGAACAGCTTGGCGATGCTTGGGGAATGGCGGATGCACAGGAAGGACTTGCCTACGTGGCGAATGATATTAGTGATCGTGCCGAAATGCGGTGGCGGGCCGAAGCTGCGGTGGCAGCGCGCCGAGCTCTGGGAGATCGCGCCGGCGTTGCGCGGACCCTGGAGAAGGTCAGCCAGGCAGCACGATATCACGGTGACCTAGATGAAGCGCTCGCGCTAGCCAAGGAAAGTGAGGCGATCTATAGGAAGCTCGGAGATCGGGTCGGTCTTGCAAGAGCGCTTAACAACTTGGGAGATGCGCTCAATTGGCTCGGCAGGACACCGGAAGCGCAGCAGGTCCTGGAGGAAAGCATAGCCGCGAACAGGGAACTGGGCGATCGGCGCGCCCTAGCCAATGCCTTGGGAAGACTTGCCAGCTCGCATGCCAGAACGGCAGAATATGACTCAGCGCGTAGAGAAGCGGAGCTGGCGCTTTCCATGAGTCGGAACATGGGCGATTTGTCCCAAGTAGTATGGTCTCTGATGGTACTCGGTAAAATTGCCATGTATGCGGGCGACTACGAGACGGCGACAGACCATCTGCAAGAGTCGTTAGCCGTGCTGGATGAGGAAAGCACCTGGGTGATTCGTGCATGGTCGCACAGCGTAATGGGGTCCGCAGCCTGGGGACTGGGCGATCTCGATCTCGCCCGCGAACATGCAGTTCGTGCGTTGAGGCTTGGCGTGAAGTTCACTGATTTCAATACGACAATTCAAGCACTTCTGGCTGTTGCCTTAATTCTCTCCGAGGGCGAAGACAAAGCGCGCGCGCTTGAGCTCTACGACATAGTCCGCTTGGATTCCAAAATCAACAGCCCCCAGTGGTTCAAGGATGTAGTTGAACCCCACTTCGAGCATGTTGCGTCTGAACTTGCTCCGGTCGTCAGCCCCGCTGTGCGAGAGCGCGTCAGTACCGCGGAACTATGGACGATCGCGGCCCGTCTCCTCGACGACCTGGAGGAATAGACCGGCAAATAGCGGCGAGTGTACTCTGGCCAATCGACCCGACTCCCTTGCCGCGGCGACGAGAACATCGGATAGTTCTGCCAGCAAAGGATTCAGCAACGTGGCGAATCCAAAACGACGCAATATCGTTGGATGGATCGTCGTCGGCCTATCCGTCGCTATCGCCTGCGTGTGGGCATATTGGGGCATCAACGAGAATTTTCACGAGGGCTGGTACCACCGTTCTCTGTTAGGTAATCTGGGCCTGATGTTCGCCCAATATCTGAGCCCCATGTTGGCGTTCATCGGTTTGGCCTTGCTTTCCATCTACTGGCCGCGGCTTGGCGCCGGTCTGCACGCCATACTAGCGGCATTCTTGATTTGGTTCTTCCGGGCGGCCTCGCCTGCCGCTACCTTCTTGATCATTACACCACTTCTCATCTCCGGCGCCATGTATTGGTACGGTCGCCCAAGGCCGCGCAGGCTTGCCATGGGACTGGTCATTGGATTGCCGTTGCTCACGCTCGTTGGCTTTGGCATCGCGCCGGCTGTTCGCGTTTCTCAGCGCGTCATTGACGGCGATCTGGGCGCCCGGTTCGTTGAGGGCAACGGCGTATCGCTCACCTGGGCGCCGGCCGGCCCAGGGTGGCCAAGCAAAGGCATGGACTGGTACGCGGCGAACGAAGCCTGTCAACTGCTGACCGAAGATGGCGCGGCGTTGTCCGCTTCGCCCGTCGGCGCGTGGCGGCTGCCCACCGCCGAAGAAGCGGTTCGTTCCATGGCCCGCCATGGCCTCAACAGCGGCGGCGTGTGGGATGCGCAGACGGCGCGCGCGACGTATCAGACCCGGCCGGACAAGGAGTCGCCGCTCTGGGACGTCTACTCGCCCGTGATCTATTGGTGGACGGCCACGGACGCCGACGAAGAGCACGCGTATATCATCGTCTACGACGGCAAGGTATGGCCGCGCAGCAAGCGCTTCGGCCCCGACTATCTAGGGTTTCGTTGCGTCAAGTAGACGTCTCCTATTTGCTGAACCTCCCAAACAGCCTGACTTCACGAGAGTAAAGACATTCGACGTCGACCCGCTGCCGCTCATGCGCGCCCTGGCAGATGGTCGCCTACCGGACGAGCCGGGCGAACCAGGTGAGTATGAAATAGAGCTGACGCCCGAAGGTCCGCTGACAGGTGTTGGCGTCGACGTAGCCGCACTGCGCGAGGCGATACCATTTCACTGACGCGGCCGGCGCTACTATCGCACCGCTCGCCACTCGACGGATGGCCCGCGTTGCTGACATCAGTTCTGACCAAGGAATCAGTGTGGCACGGGTGGACTCGTATGGCTGGCCGGCGCCTCGGCGAGGTTCCCTGTATCCACTACCGTCTGCGCGGTGCTCTCTGTCCACCATCGCCAGTAGGCCACGAGCACGATCAGTGCGGCCACTCCCCACATCAGCGTGCGCAGCCAGGCCATTTGCGCCGAATAGGCTCCGGTGAACATGGGTGAGAAATACTCGCCGGATACTGCGTTGTTCGCAGCATGGATGATCATGACCAGCAGTACACTTCTACCGCTCTGGTGATACAGCCAGTTGTAGATGATCACGCCGCCGATCATGTTGAATACGTCGGCGCGCTCGATATCGCCCGTGAGAAAGAGTGGCAGATGCCACACGACGATGATGAGCCACAACGGAGCAAGGGCCCAGAGCTTCGAATGACCTCGCTCTAGCTGATTCGTGGCGTAACCTCGCCAGCCGGGTTCCTCCCACGCGCCGCCCAAGCCAGGCACGAGCAATACCAGCAGGAATGTCGGAAGTATCGACGGCCATGCGGCGAGCTGGGCTGCACTTGGCGCGGGCGCGCCCATCGCGACGTTCAGTACCACGGCGATGCCGGCCAGGAGTGCCGGCAGTCCCAGGGCAACGAGATACCATGGCCAACCGACGCGCCAGCGGATCATCTGACGCAACAAGTCCTTGACGCCCGTCTTGCCGGTCGTGAGGCTCAGTACAACCAGCGCGGCCAGAAACGGGCCAAACGAGGCGACGGCTACCGGCATCGGCCGAAACAGATACAGTAGCGCGGGCCACCAGGAGAATAGATACGCTAAAGCGATGAACGTTGGCAGCGGATGGCGTTTCACAAACGAGGTCATGTTGGACCACATGAGCTTCACCTCCAGGAAAGACACAGCCGGGAAGCCATCTCGGGGATGCACAGCGCCGGAACAGAAACGTACTTGCAGCTAGATGCCCGATCGAACCCGGGGCTTCGTTAGCGCCGGCCTGCATCTGTCGACCGGCAGATTCAACATCAGGAAGTTGTTATCAGGAGGTGGTTGTAGCCAGTCGCGCCACAATCACGGACGGAAGGTCCGGCGCGGAGTGCGGTAGGTGGGGAGAAGAGTGTGATTTCCGGCAAGACACCGGCGCACCTTAACGTACATTGACGCCTTCTGCAAACAGTCAACATCTGCAAAGCTGTCTGCTTCGAGTTGACCGTGCGGTTCAGCCATCGGCAAGCATCTTTCCGGCATCGTACAGCCAGTAGAGCGCGCACCGATACGTAGGGGGACCTGTTCATCCTGCGACACGCCGCGGCGGTGCCTATGCATACCGAGGAGGGAACGCCGGAATGCGGCGGAGTACCTGCTGCATTCCGGCGTTCCGTGGCGCGGATCGGCCCATCCGCAAGACCGTTCTCTAGGATTGTCTGCGCAGTCTAGCCTGCGGCCAGAACGTTGCGCGCGTAGCTATCGACCGATGTCAGTTCGACGGGGAACGCGCGCAGCGTCTCGCTCATGTCGATGGCGTCCCCCTTGGCGTAACAGCGCATGAGTCCTGCGAAGGACTGCTGCATGGGATCGGTTGCCTCCTGCTGCTGCGCCGTCAAGGCTTCTTCCGGAACGTGCGTCACCTCAAACTTGGTCCCGCCAATATTCTCGAAGATCGATACGACTTGGTCGGGACTCAAAGCGTCGGGACCGCCCAGCTCCAGCGTAGCGTTCTCCGCGGCCGGGTTATCCAGGCTTGCTACAGCGAACCGCGCCACGTCGGGCACGGCGATCCAGCTGATCGCATTCTGGCCGGTGCCGTAGATCGTCGCCTTACCGTTTGCGTAATCAAAGCCCACCGTGGGACCCAGCCAGCCCTCCATGAAGTAGCTTGGCCGCAGAATCGTGTAGGTGAGCCCGCTGTCGCGCAGGTAACGCTCTACCGCTCGCTTGGCATTGCGCAGAGGAAAGTCCAGATTCATGTTATCGGAGATTGAAGTGTAGACGAAACGCTGCGCACCGGCAGCCTTTGCCGCGTCGATGAGGCGCTCTACACCCTCAACGTCCACCTGCTGAATACCGTTGCTCTCCGGGTCATACGCGAACGGCATCGCCGAAATTGTCGAGATCACGGCGCTCACGCCTTTGCACGCGTCGTCCAGCGCTGCACGCTCGCGCACGTCTCCGCGCACGACCTCCACACCCATTCCTTCCAGTGCGGCAACCTTGTCTTCACTGGAGGAAGATCGCACCATTGCCCGTACGGGCCTGCCGCTTTCTGCAAGCAGGCGGCAAATCTCGCCGCCCAGAAATCCGGTTGCGCCGACTACGAGGTTCATCACATATCCTCCTTGCTTCTCTGCTTCAAAACGTACTCCGTACAAAAGCCATTTGGCCGGGCGTATGCTCACGGGTAGCGAGGGCTTTGATGCCGGACACGATATCCGTGCCGGTTCCAAGGGAGCAACAAGTGGTTCGATGGGCGGAAGGCTTGCGCGAGCCGTGTCCAGCATCATGCCCGCAAAGCGATCATCACGCAAGGAAGAAAGATTCGGGTCGCGTCTGTACACAAAAGCGCGGCGCCGGCACGCGGACAAGGGCGATGGCGCGAGTGACCGGATACCCTGCTGCCTCTAACGCGAGAAAACCACTGCCAAGTGCTTTTGCATTTTAGCCGCTCTCCCGGAGCAGGGCCGCGGTCCGTTCGCTGCGCGAATTGGGTCGAGATGGTTATTGAACTTTGGGGTAACGTCGCGGGGATTCGACCGTTGCATGAGGTCTTCCTTTTTCGCATGTGTTATTCACTAATTTCGAATGTCTATTGCCCGGTATTTGCTGCTCGCGTCATGTGTTGCAGGAGATGAAATGCCATGATATCGTTGCTCTCTCAATTTCAGGATCGTGGGTTGTTAGTTGCCATTTTTTGAGGAGGACTAGCATGAAGATCACCGTTGAAACTCCCGTCAAGGCACCTGTCGAAGAAGTCTGGAGAGCATACACAACGCCCGACGACATCAAGCAGTGGAATACCGCGTCAGATGACTGGCACACAACGAAATCCACCGTCGATTTGCGGGTGGGTGGGGAATTCCTATCACGTATGGAGGCAAAAGACGGAAGCGCCGGCTTTGACTTCGCCGGAACGTACACCAAGATCGTGCCGTATCAGTTGATTGAGTATTCGTTCGGGGACCGCGCTGCGGTGGTCGAGTTCGCGCCTGGCGAAAACGGTGTGATCGTGCGCGTAACGTTTGATGCTGAGTCTCAAAATCCTGTGGAACAGCAGCGTCAGGGATGGCAGGCCATCCTTAACAACTTCAAGAAGTATGTTGAAACGCGCCAATGAGTTTATGCTTCAGCAATGACAACTAACGAGGCGCCGCACCGAATGGCAGTTCCGTCGCGCCTCACTGCCGTGGGTGATGCGCAGTTCGCCTACCAGCAAGCCATACTCAAGCTCGATATAGTACGTGCTCGTTCACAGACTCATGGTCGTTTGGCTCCCACAATGACTCACGCCAGTTGCGTCTTGACCTAAGGGTCCGAGCAGTTGCAGTCGAAACGATGTCAGGACAACGAGTGCCTTTCCCCACATCCAATGTGAATTTCGCAGGTTCAGTCCAGCGTCCTGGGGAGATCCGTAATGCCCTGACGGGGGCGAACAGATGAAATATGGAACGTGGAGTTCCTACACTGGGATCGGTGCGCTGATATTGGCGGCCATGTTTCTGGTGTTCTCAGTTTGGGCGCTGTTCGGATTTGGCTACCCATCTGCTCCGGTCCCAATGGCCCTCAACAGCGTTGCGACGGTGCTTGCGTTTTCTGCCTCGGTAACGCTATTCCTTCCGTCATAATCGTAGCCGCAGCGCAGGTCTCCTGGGAACGTGCCGATAGTAGGCACGCCCCCTGCAAGGCCG
>JBJYXA010000541.1:1390-13979 GCA_046259705.1 Caldilineaceae bacterium | reverse complement strand
GGGTGATGATACAATCCCGTTGCGATCATCAACTAAGGAGGCGTCACCGGTCCCGGTACATGGCACAAGATTCCGAAGCACAAGGTCAGAACAAAGCGACCTCGTCCCCACGGCAGTCGACAACGAATCAGCGGTCCAGGCAAGGTGCAAGTACACCACCAAGTGGCTTTCGTACCGTGTCTATGATGGTGTCCGCGATATTATTGGTTGCGCTCATCGCCGTGATTATCGTGGCGATAGCTGATAATCCTCAGTCAGAATACCCGCCTTTGGCGGCCGCACCCACATCATCGGATGCGGCAACTTCCACAACGTCGCCCAGTCCCACTAACGAAAATGACAGCGCAGCAGGGATCACAAAGGAACCGGAGACGGCCGGGGTCGTGACCGAAGCGGCCGTTGTTGAAACGGAACCGGCGGAGGCCACGGAAGGATTGGCAACTCCGTCCGACACGGCCACACCGGCTGTCCCCACTGCGGACGAGATTCGTTCAGGTAGCTCGGAATCTGGGTCAGCTACGCGGTGGTCGCCGGAGTTGGAATCACGTTTGGGCGAAGAACGACGAGTGGAGGAGGGTGGATTCGCCTTCCGTCCGGTGACAGGCTATTCGCTCGAGTTTGCCGGCGACTCTGTAACGTTGTCGGCCAGTGAGAACGGCAATGCTGCGGGTGCGCTTATGCTGCTGCATACGGCGCCCGCTACCAATCTGGTAAGCGACGGCGAATCCGACCTCGACGGCGCATTCAACTCCATTGTCGCATCGATGTCGGCCCGCAGACTGGTGCAGTCGGGGGACGTAAGCGAGGTGACCATCGGGGGCATTGCCGGCCAGGCTGTAGACATTGTCAGCGAGTCCGGCGATTCCGAGCTTGCCGGGCGTATCGCAGTTACCCGCCCCGACGAAGAAAGGCTGTTCTTGGGTGTTGCTTTCGCACCGAAATCGGTATGGAACGAGTCCGGGCGTCAGGACTTTCAGGACGTGCTCAGTTCCGTGGAGTTCTTCCCCGCCGTTGTGACACCTGAGCCACAACTGGCCGACGCCACACCGCCAACCATAGCGATTGATATCACGGGCGCGGCGACACCTGCGGCCGAATCTACCGGCAGCGCCGCCGCGGCTGAGGAAGCCGGTGCGGCAGAAGCGGCTCCAGTATCGCCGTTCGGCCCGGAAACAGAATGGCGCATTCTGTCCAATGGCAATTTCGTCAACGGAATATCACCTGTGTCGCAAGTCCTATGGACCGCGACCGATGGCGGTATCGTTGCGTGGAACAAAGGCGGCAGCGACCACACGAAATACACGACGCTAGATGGACTTTCGACCAATCGTGCGCTGGCTGTGGTTAATTGCCCGTTGCCCGGACTGGGCGTCGTCTTCGCGACGGATAGGGGGCTTCAGGTCTACGATCCGCAAAGTGATGGTTGGACAGTATTCGATAGCGCGGACAGTCCGATGAGCCACGATGACGTGACCGCACTGTTCTGTGATGAGGCTCAAGGTGTTCTCATCGCGGCGTATGCCCTAAACGGGCTGGACGTCTTCAGCGCTGACACCGGTGAATGGACACTGGTGAACGAGAGCGACGGTCTGGAGACCGGCATTATTCGCAAGATAGCCGTCACAGAGCCCCAGACTATTTGGATCGCTTCGCAGTTGGGACTAACACGTTTCCGCGACGGCACATCCACCCTGTTTAGCACAGACAATAGCCCGATGACGGCCAACGGTGTGACGGCACTCGCGAGCAACGGCACGGATACAGTATGGCTGGCCACGGCAGGCGATCTGTACCGCACCGACGGTGAGAATTGGCAGACGTACAACCAAGAGACGGTGACGGGCACAGATTTCCCCAATGGCAGCATTACGGGTTTGGCAGTTGGACCCGATGGCAGCGTTTGGGTAGGCTCGGACCAGACGCAGGTATGTCGCTTTGACCCGGCAATTGGCGGATGTGCAGAGTTCTTCAACGACGTGCCAGGCATGGCCAACGCGCCGTTGACAAGCCTATTCCTGGATTCCGACGGCGCCGTCTACTACACTACGTCGGGCGCCGGGGTAAGTGTATATGAGGGCGGACAGTGGTCCACGTACTTTGCGGGCGACGAACCGGTGATGGGTAACCGTATTCGTAGTATGGTTGGAGATACTGATGGCTCCGTGTGGATTGCGACCCGCAGCGGCGTAAGTCAAGTCGCGTCCGACGACCAACGCGTGCACGCGTTCACGGCCGCGGACTCACCTCTGCTCAGCCACGATGTGCGCGCCGTACAGCCTGCTTCTGAAGGTAGTGTTTGGTTCGGATCGGCGGGTGGGGCGAACTTTTATCAGGATCCGAACTGGGAGAGCTATACGGAGGCGGACGGCCTCGCCGGCAACGACATCCGGGCACTGGCCCTCGACAGTCAAAGCCGCACATGGATTGGCTCGGAGACGGGATTGAGCATCTGGACGGGCAACGGATTCTTCAACTTGACGACAGATAACGGCTTGCCGAGCGATGTCATCACTTCTTTGCTCAGCGACGGTGATCTCGTTTGGATTGGCACTGACACGGGTTTGCTGCGCTTCCAGGACAACCAGCTCCAGGTCTTCAACACGGGTAACATCAATCTACCCAGCAATGGCATAACTGCGCTGGCGCTGGATGCTGACGGAAGTCTATTGGTCGGAACTGAATCCGGCCTAGCTCGTTTCCGAGACAGTGACATCATGACCGTACCCGACATTCCTTCCGAGCCGGTGCAGAGCATCGCCGCCGGTGAAACTGGCGAGATCTGGCTCGCTACAGGGGCAGGTGAGCTGTATTATTTTGATGGCGCTCAGTGGACCGCGGCGACCAACATTCCTGAGTTGCCGTCTCCGCTGGTGTCCGCGCTCTACATAGACGGCAACGGAGATGTATGGTTCGGAGCCGACGGGGGCGGAGTTGCGGTGGCTTCACAGTAGCTCGCCGGCCATGCCGGTGACGCCCACATAGACCAACTCTGAGTTGAAGAACAACAAGTTAATCGAGGGTCTCCTACATGGCTGAAACCATTCCCCTGGTAGTCCATTCGACACACGAAGCCGGCGTCAAGTTGGGCGGTATAGGCGCTGTCTTGGACGGTTTGCTCAGCGCAGATGAGTATGTGCGCAATGTGCAACGCACCGTGCTTGTGGGACCTATGTTGGCGGGCGATCAAACGCACATGGAGCGTTTCTTTGATCCTCGCAACGGCGTGACCGTCCACTACAGCAGCCTACACGGCATTTTCAACGTATCGGAAGAGATCCGCAGCGGACTTCAGCGGGTAGAACAGCTCTATTCGGTCGGTCTCCTCTATGGTGTACGTCGATTCGGAGCGTATGAACATGAGATCATCCTTGTCGATGTGACCAGCCCCAACTGGGACGAAGTCAACCTGTTCAAGTACTACACGTGGCAGCATACTGGCTTCGACGCGGCGCGATACAGCTACGATCCCGAGTTCAACCTCTTCTTCATCATCGCACCACCCATATTTGGAGCACTCAAAGCGGTCGGTTGTGACGCCGGTCTCGGCGCTAATGAAAAGTTCATTATTGCTCACGAGTGGATGGGTATGGCGCTGGTATTTGCCAGTGACCAGTGGGAACCGGGTCAGTGGCGCACGATTTTCTATGCGCACGAAATGGCAACCGCACGCCGCCTGATCGAGGACCACGATGGACACGATACGCGCTTTTACAATGCCCTGTACAAGGCCAAAGAATGGAATCTAGGCATTGAGGCGGTTTTCGGCAACCAGGACCATCTGTACAAGCACGCGCTGCTGAAACAAGTGGGCAGGTGCGACAATATCTTCGCTGTCGGTGACTTGGTCGTGGACGAGTTGCGCTTTCTGGGCGGTCCGCTTCATGACGCGAATATCGATCTTGTCTACAATGGCATCGTGGCGTCCGACGCAACCCTGGAAGAGAAACAGTACTCCAAGTCACGCTTGCAGCGATATTGTCAGAATCTGCTGGGCTACGCCCCCGACTACGTTTTCACACACGTGACGCGCATGGTGCTGTCCAAGGCGTTGTGGCGAGACTTGCGCGTCCTGGAGCATCTGGACGGATTGCTGGCGCAGATCGACAAGCGTGCGGTGGTCTTTATGCTGACCACGAGCGTACCAGCCGGACGGCGACCGGAATGGGTTTGGGCGTGGGAGGAGCAATATGGCTGGCCCGTTGGCCATCGGGGTGACAACGGGGATCTAGTGGACGAAGAGGCGCCGTTTTTCTTTGACGCAATCGAGCCGTTCAACCGATACGCGAAACAAAGCCAGGTCGTATTTGTGAACCAGTTCGGGTGGAGCCGGGAACGATGCGGCAGGCGAATGCCTTCTGACATGGAGTTCCTGGATATTCGACGGGGTAGCGACGTGGAATTCGGTCAGAGCATCTACGAGCCGTTCGG
This sequence comes from Caldilineaceae bacterium, assembly GCA_046259705.1. Taxonomy (GTDB): domain Bacteria; phylum Chloroflexota; class Anaerolineae; order Caldilineales; family Caldilineaceae; genus JASGTU01. Next base: position 9,551 of record JBJYXA010000541.1, on the reverse strand, counting down.
CATTGCCCAAGTGGAACCGCTGACCTATGGCGCCATCTCCTGTGTCAGCAACGTGTGCGGTTGCAATGGATTCGTGGCGCGGGCGGCGGGCGCCAAAGGCACGCCGAATCTGGTTATTGCTGACTACGTTACTTTGCCCTACGGATACTGGCTGGACAGCCCCTACGACGCGCTCGGTATTGACCGCGGCGTGCGAGACTGGATCGAAGGCAGTAACAGCGGCAGCGCGGCGCAAGAAGTGTTCGATCGGCTGCCAAAGAACGGCGCCGACAGCGCCTCACTCTTGGACACTGGTCAGACCATTGCCGCCAACATGAGCTGGGACGTGGTTGCGCGCGATATGTTTCTTCCCGGCCTGCGCAGAGCAATGAAATAACTCCACCCCATCGGGGGTACCGATGGAACACTCAATGGATCTAGCGAGATATCAGCGACAGACCATTTTCCCGGCCATCGGCGAGGAGGGCCAGAAAGCCCTCCTTGCCGCTACAGTCGTCATTGTCGGCTGCGGTGCAACCGGTTCGTCGCTTGCCAACTTGTTGGCGCGCGCCGGCGTCGGTACGCTACGCATCGTCGACCGTGACTTCATCGAACTCAACAACCTGCAGCGCCAGATCCTGTTCGACGAAGACGATATTGCTGCCAGTCTTCCCAAGGCGGAGGCGGCTGCTCGCAAGCTGCGGCGCATCAACAGCGAGATTGCCGTCGAGGCGGTCGTTGCGGATGTCAACCCGGGCAACGTCGTCGGTCTTGTATCGGATGCAACGGTAGTGCTCGACGGTACTGACAATTTCACGACCCGGTTTCTCATCAACGACGTTTGTCTGAAATTGGCGCTGCCTTGGGTGTATTCGGGCGTAGTCGCTACCTACGGTATGACAGCGACATTTCTTCCCGAGGGCGCGGCGGAGAAACTACCCGGGAATCGCGCAGTCACGGGGTGTCTGCGCTGTCTGATTGGCGATGTCCCGCCGCCCGGATCAGCGCCGACATGTGACACTGCAGGCATCATAGGCCCCATCGTCACGCTGATGTCATCCATTGCCGCTACCGAGGCGATCAAACTTATCGTGGGAACGGGTGATCTGAACTCCGGCTTGATTAACATGGACCTTTGGGCACACGAGTACGAGAAATTTAGCAGCGCCGGCAAACAGCCGGACTGCCCCGCCTGTGGCCAGCGACGGTTTGAATTCCTCAGTGCGCAAATGGGCACAACAAGCGCTAGTTTGTGCGGACGAAATGCCGTCCAAGTCAGCGTCACCGGAGCGGGATCGCTCGATTTGGCAAAGCTGGAAGCGCAGCTTGCGCCTGTCGCGGATCGAATTGTGCGCAACAATTATCTTCTGCGCGCCCAGATCGATGGCTATGAGTTCACCGTATTCCCAGATAACCGGGCCATCATCAAAGGCACAGACGACGAAGACGCTGCGAAAGTGTTGTATGCTAAGTATCTGGGCGGATAGCGCTACGAACTGTTTTCCAGCCACATGACAACTCGTACGATAACGCCGGAGCGAATCGAACTGCGCTCATTCGAACCGGAACATTTGCCCGACTTTGTTGCCTTCTGGAATCAGGCATTCAGCGCCCGCAGAGGCTTCCTGGAGTTGACCGAGACCCTCGTTCACCGGCGGCTGCTCAAGTGTCCAGCATTCGACCCAGCTGGGTTGACAATCGCCTGGCACAGGAACACAGCCGACATCGAGCAAATGGTAGGATTGGTACATGCATTTCGACCGCCTCCGGACACGCCCACGTATCGGCGCTGGGGCCGCCACCACACAATAGCAGTATTGTATGTAGAACCTGCATTCAGGTATCAGGGCATCGGTGGGCGCCTGCTCAAAGCCGCCGAGGATTGGCTCTACTATTGCCCCGTTCATTTTGGCGATCAATCCACACCCTGCTATGGGAATGTGGAAGGGCCTCGACAGCCTCTTTTTGGCAGCTCCCAGCGAATGGGCATCAACGCGCGCGACAGCGAACTATTGCAATTCCTTTCCAAGCGCGGTTACAAGGTAGTCGATCCGGGCGATGTTTCGATGACGGTGGAACTTGGCCACCACAAGCGTAGCGAGCGCAGGAGCTCTTCCCATAAGAGGGGGTCGCTTCGCATGCTGCGAGTCGACAATATGTCACCGTTCACCGGCAATGAGCCAGCCGGCCGCAGCGAACACACGATTTGGGGACGAGACAGCGAAGACCCGTATTCGGCTCTCGTTCTGGTAGACGACAGCAATACAATGCGCGGTCACCTGACCTGGTACCGTTTTCAGGATATCTCGGGTGAACAGAGCGCAGCCATCTATGGTTTCTGGTTGGATCCGGCTTGGCGGGGTCTGGGGTACGGTTCTCTGTTGCTGGATACGGCCCTGGACGACATGGAAGGTGCAATGCCTTCGAATCTCAGGTTGCGTCAAGTCGAGGTGCAGACCCACGTCGTCCGTCACTCGGATGCAGTGGCGCTCTACGAATCTCGTGGCTTCCAAATTGACGACGTATGGGTTACTCTGGTAAAGACGTGAACGGTGCGCAGTGTTCGGCCCGGGTGGCCGTCGTAGCGAACCGTAGATTGCACGGTTCTGTCCCATTGAGCGGTTCATAGGAGAGGGCACCATCGTGGACACCAACGAACAACACCCTTCTGGGCAACCATCAATCGCGGCCACAGTCAACCAGGGCGCCATCGATGCCATCGTAGGCGGCTATCATGGTCAACCGGCCACTGTCCTTGGTCAACACCTACTCACGGATGGAGACAGCGAATACATCGTGATCCGTGCGTTTCGTCCGCTCGACGAAGCGGTCGACATACTGGATATCACCGACGGTCACCGCTTCCCCATGCAACGCATTCACAAGCTAGGGCTTTTCGAAGCAGTATTCCGCGACCGCTCAACTCCTTTCGCGTATCGGCTGATCACCATTGACCCCAACGGCAATGAGCATGATCTCGAGGATCCTTATCGATTCCCACCGCAACTTACGGAATACGATCTGTATTTATTCGGTGAAGGAAATTTGCTCTACAGTTACGAGAAGCTTGGCGCCCACTTCCGCACCGTCGACGGCGTGCGCGGTGTCACCTTCGCTGTGTGGGCGCCAAACGCCGAACGGGTCAGCGTTGTTGGTGAGTTCAACGCTTGGGATACGCGCACACATGCCATGCATTTCCATGAAGGTCCCGGCATCTGGGAACTGTTCATTCCCAATCTTCCGCAAGGCACGCACTACAAGTACGCGGTGAAGTCACGCTTCCTTGGCTACGAGGTCGACAAGTCTGACCCGTATGCCTTCTACGCGGAGGTGCGGCCCAGCACGGATTCACGAGTCTGGGATCTGGACCAATACGTGTGGGGTGATGGCAACTGGCTCGAGGAGCGCGCCGAACGCCAAGCGCTCGACCAGCCGATCAACATCTATGAACTGCACCTGGGTAGCTGGCGAACCGTGCCGTACGAAGAGGGCGGCGGATTTCTCAGTTATCGGGATCTGGCGCATCAGATCGTTGACTATGTAAAGTCCTTGGACTACACGCATATTGAACTGATGCCGATCACAGAGTTCCCCTTTGATGGTTCTTGGGGATACCAGGCAACCGGGTATTTTGCGCCTACCAGCCGCTTTGGCACGCCCGACGACTTCATGTACTTCGTCGACCATTGCCACCAGAATGGAATAGGCGTTCTGCTCGATTGGGTGCCCGCGCACTTCCCGCGCGACGCGCATGGCCTGGCGTTTTTTGACGGCACTCATCTGTACGAACATGCCGATCCGAGGTTGGGCGAGCACGTGGACTGGGGCACGAAGATCTTCAACTTCGGGCGCAACGAAGTGCGAAACTTCTTGCTCAGCAGCGCACTTTTCTGGCTGCGAAAATATCACATCGACGGCTTGCGAGTCGATGCGGTTGCCTCTATGCTTTACTTGGATTACAGCCGCGAGGACTCAGAGTGGCTGCCCAATAAGTATGGTGGCCGCGAGAATCTGGACGCAATCGACTTCATTCGGCGCTTCAACGAGGTGACACACGGTGAGGTGCCTGGGATACTGACCGTGGCCGAGGAGAGCACTTCCTGGCCCATGGTAACGCGCCCAACGTACGCAGGTGGGCTAGGGTTTGACTTCAAATGGAACATGGGCTGGATGCACGACATGCTCAGCTACATGCAAAAGGAGCCTATTCACCGGAGATATCACCAGAACCAGATCACGTTCAGTCTGATCTACGCTTTCTCCGAGAACTTCATTTTGCCGTTTAGCCACGACGAAGTAGTACACCTGAAGCGTTCCATGCTGGACAAGATGCCTGGGGATCTTTGGCAGAAATTCGCGAACCTGCGCGCGCTCTATGCCTACATGTACAGCCATCCCGGCAAAAAGTTGCTCTTTATGGGCAGTGAATTTGGTCAATGGACCGAGTGGAGCGAATCCAAGAGCCTCGATTGGCATCTACTGCAATACGAGGATCATCAGCGGCTCCATCACTTCGTCCGTAACCTGAATCAACTTTATCGTAACGAGCCGGCGCTGCACCAGGTCGACGCGAGTTGGGAAGGTTTTCAGTGGATCGATCTTTCTGACGCCGATCAGTCGGTAATCAGCTTTGTGCGCCGGGGCGCAGACCGCGGCCGACAGGTGGTGGTGGTGTGCAACTTTACTCCAGTGCCGCGCATTGGGTATCGCGTAGGTCTACCCATTGACGGCGCGTATCGCATCATCCTGAACAGCGATGATCGCGCTTTCGGCGGAAGCGGCGCAGGAAGCCAGGGAGAAGTATGGGCGGAGACCTATGCCTGGCAGAACTGTGCATTTTCGGCGCCTCTAGACTTGCCACCCCTCGGCGTGCTTTACCTGCAGCCGGACAATCATTGATAGCCGGTACACAAGCTATGGCAGCGCGCAACACATTGCATATTCGCGGCGGCGAGATACCCGAATTGTTCGCGCAGAGTGGGGCAGGCGTGCCGACAGCTTCCCTCACCCCGGGTTTCCGGCACTCCGAAGTGATGATCCAGGATGGGCGCATTGCTGCCGTGGAACCGTCGCTAGACGGTGCGCCTGTACCTGTGCTGGACGCCAGGGAATGTCTCGTCCTGCCCGGTTTCATCGACGTGCACGTGCACGGCGCGGTGGGATACGACACCATGGACGCCAGCCAGACCGGGCTAAGCGAAATGGCCGAGTTTTATGCGCAGCACGGGGTGACCGGCTTTCTGCCCACGACCATGACGGCGCCACATTCGGATACACTTGCCGCCGTGATCAACGTGGCGCAATGCGACCCGCTGCCGCTATGTGGCGCCCGCATTCTTGGCGTTCATCTGGAAGGCCCCTATATCAGTCCGGCGTTCCCCGGTGCACAGAAGTCGGAAAACATTCGCGAACCCAGTATTGCGGAGTTTGCGACACTCGCAGAGGCTGGGCCGGTACGCATGATCACGCTGGCCCCCGAACAGCCGGGAGCCCATGAACTTATCCGAGAAGCCCGTCGCCGCGGTGTAGTAGCAGTAGCGGGGCACACAAATGCATCTTACGACGAGCTGGAGGCCGCGGTTCAAATCGGAGTTTCGCAGGCCACCCACACGTACAACGCCATGAGCGGCCTGCACCACCGCCGGCCCGGCACTCTGGGGGCAGTCCTGTCCGACGATCGAATCTACGCCCAGCTGATCGCAGACAACATCCACGTGCATCCGGCCGCCATGCGCATACTGAACCGGTGCAAGAGTGTCGCACGCACTGTACTAATCACAGACGCGATACGCGCGACGGGGATGGAACCGGGCTACTACGACCTTGGCGGACAATCGGTGACGGTGGCGGATGGGGCCTGCCGTCTCAATGACGGCACGCTGGCTGGCAGTGTGTTGACGCTCGAAATCGGCCTGGCGAATTTTGCAGCGGCGGCCGGATTGTCGCTGGGCGAAAGCTGGCCGGCAGCCGGCCGTTCTCCTGCCGCATCTCTCGGACTGGGCGAGGAGTTCGGCAGCATTGAACCGGGCTATTGGGGTGACCTAACCGTTCTTGACCACGAGTTGGGTGTCGTCGCGACTGTGGTGGCCGGTAACGTCGTCTACCTCCGAGACGAGGCGCGCCTGACCTAGTAGCGGGCTCCGACGGCCGTAACAATCACGCGCCTGGCCCCGGCGTCGAGCAATGCTCCGGCAACGATTTCCGATGCGCCGTCGTCCACAAGGGCGATGATATTGCCTCCCCCGCCTCCTCCGCTCAATTTTGCTCCACTGGCGCCAGCTGCGAGCGCGGCCTCGACTAGGCGTGCCAGATCCGGTGTGCTGACACCGATTAGCTCCAGCAGCTCTTGATTGCGGTTGAATAGCTCTCCGAGTAAACGTAGATTCCCCATTTCCATTGCGCGCCGCGCACTTGCCACAATCTCGGCAATCTCGCCGAACCAGGCGTTGTATTCATTCGGCGACGAGTCGCGCCGATCTCGCACGCCTGCAACCATGGAAAGTGTGGAACTGGCTACGCCGCTATCGGCGATGACCAGCGTGAAGGAGAGCGCCGGGGTGAACACTTCCGGCGCGTGTCCTCGAACGAACCAAACCGGCTTGCCATAGGCGACTACCGTGTTGTCGATGCCACTTGGCGTACCATGGTGAAGCTCTTCGCTTCGGTACACCAGCGCGCTAACTAGGGCGTCTTCCGGGACTGCATCGGCATACGAGTAGAGCGCGCGTACGATTGCCGCCCCGACTGCCGCGCCACTCCCCATGCCAGACGCGATGGGAATCTGACTACGCACGTCGATCCGCAGGTCAGGGTTCGGGTCCATTGAGAGCTCGCACAAGGCCAGACGTGCGACCAGAGCCAGCGGCTCGCTATCATCTGCCTGCGACAGCACGATTTCGCGCTCGATGTCGTGGGCATGAATGACGCAGCCAGCGCCCTGGTCCCGAGCGGAGACGGCGGCCGTAGCGCGCGCTTCCCACACGGGGACTGCGATGGCGGGCAGGCCATAGACCACAGCGTGTTCGCCAACAAGAATGACTTTTCCTGGCGCTTCCCCGGTCGATGTCACGGTGACTTCTATGCGGACGCGGCGAGACCGGCCATGAGAATACCAGGATCGTCGGTGATTATGATGTCCACGCCCAGTGACTCCAGGCGTCTCGCCTCCTCGACGTCGTTGACAGTCCAGGTGTTGACTGCCTTGCCCAGGGCGCGAGCCCGTTTCATGAACGCCTCATCGATCAGCGTGAAATGGGGATGGAGTGCTTCCGGGTGCACGATGGGGCCAAGCCAGACATTGAGCAGATAGGGTGGCACCTCATCATGGTAAAGCAGTCCCAGTGCGACCTGCTCATCGACGTGCCGCATCTTGATGAGTGATATCGGATTGAAGGATGAGACGATTACCTGTTCGTAGAGGCCGCGAGCAGCGATAGTGTCTGCAACGGCATCGACCTCGGCGCCGCCGCGAAAATCGAATGTCTTGATCTCGATGTTCAGGCGGCAGCGATCGCCAACGAGGTCGAGCACCTCATCAAGGGTGGGAATACGCGCGCCAGCAAATTCAGGACCGAAATGGCTGCCGGCGTCGAAGGAACGCAATTCGGCAACCGTGAGGTCGGAGACCTTACCGTCACCGTCGGTCGTACGCTCCACGCTGAAATCGTGCAGTACAACTAGGGTGTCATCTTTGCTGAGCTGAACATCCAGCTCTATGCCGTCCGCACCCAAATCCAGTGCGGTTTGGAATGCGATCAGGGTGTTTTCCGGCGCCACTGCACGTGCGCCGCGATGGGCGTAGATGGCCGTCATTAGTACCTGCCTGTCAGAGATTTGGGGTCTGTGAGGATTCGGGTTCGGACCGCGAAAGGCGTACCAGTGTATCACCATCGATCAATACTAGTGGCTTTCCCGCCGCCCATTCTCTGGCTTCTGCACTTATCTTCCCCGCAGCTACCAGATAGCCGAGATCCGCCCCGCTGTGCATAAGCGTGCCGTACAGATCGCGGACAGTAGAAGCGCCGACGGTGCCCTTGTAGCGTTTGCACTGCACAATCGCGCGCCGGCCACTGCCGTCAACGACCACAATGTCGATACCACCGTCTCGAGTGTCCGGAGTATTCACGACGGTATAGCCGTGGAGCGCAAATAGTTGTTGCGCCACGTACGACTCGAACTCGGA
>JBJYXA010000541.1:0-1290 GCA_046259705.1 Caldilineaceae bacterium | reverse complement strand
GCTACGGCAAGCACGCCTGTCCGGTGATTTACCTGAGCGCGCGGACGCCACTGCGGCGGGCGGAACTCATAGGTGAGCCGAATTTGGCCGGCCACGTGGCTACTCCATACCCGTTGCCGCGTGGGCGTCCGGCTTCTGCAGCAATTCAATCATCATGCCGTGCGTGGCCTTGGGATGAACGAACGCGACCAATCCGTGTACGCCCTGACGCGGCGACTCATCGATCAGGTCCAGCCCCTGGTCACGAAGATCGGCCAGCGCGGCTACGATGTCGTCGACCTCATAGCAGACATGGTGCGTGCCTTCGCCGCGTTTCTGCAGGAATCGCGCCGTTCCACTCTCGCTGTCGGTAGGAGCAATCAGCTCGATAGTGCTGTTGCCCGTGTCCAGGAAGGCGGCCTCCACAAGTTGCTCAGGGATCGACAGCCGCTCCAGCAGCCGAAAGCCCATTGCATCGCTATACGTTTTCAGGCTTTCATCGAGATTGGAAACAACAATACCAACATGGTCCAGTCGTTTGATATCCAACTTTCTACACCCAACTATCCGGTAGATACTCTCCGAACTCATGGCGGAGGGCATCGCATATTTCGCCCAACGTGGCATAGGCCGAAACGGCATCCACGAGTAAGGGCATGAGCGGGGCATCCGGTGATCGCGCTGCATCTTCTATGGCTTGAAGACGATTCTGGACTTGTTCATTGTCACGTCCGGCGCGCAAAGCACGTAACCTGTCCGTCTGCTCAGCGCGTACTGTTTCGTCGACACGAAGTAACTCGCCCTCGAACTGCTCGTCCGTCTGGAAACGATTGACGCCAACGACGACTTGCGCTCCCGACTCAATTGCACGTTGGGCACGATACGCAGCGTCCTGGATTTCGCGCTGAATATAGCCCTCTTCGACAGCGCGAAGCGCGCCGCCCAGTCCATCGATACGCTCGATATAAGCAGTTGCCCGGCGTTCGATTTCATCGGTGAGCCATTCCACGTAATAGGAGCCGGCAAGCGGATCCACCGTATCAGCGACACCGCTTTCGTGGGCAATCACCTGTTGTGTGCGCAACGCCAACTGCACCGACTCCTCAGTGGGCAAGGCCAGCGCCTCGTCGCGCCCGTTAGTGTGCAGGCTCTGTGTACCGCCAAGCACTGCGGCCAACGCTTGTAGAGTCACACGGACGATGTTGTTGTCCGGCTGTTGCGCTGTCAATGTGCTGCCGCCCGTCTGTGTGTGAAAGCGCAGACGCCAGCTTGCCGGGTTCTTGGCGCCAAAACGGTCCCGCATGATGCGCG
>JBJYXA010000540.1:22852-24968 GCA_046259705.1 Caldilineaceae bacterium | reverse complement strand
GTCAGCAGCTATGCCGTGGATCTCGCCCACATCCTATTTGGCGACGTCCTTGGCGTCTCCACCACGGATCTGTGGATGATTTTCATCCTCGGCGCGCTCGTGTTGCTCAGCATCTTCTTTTTCTACAAGGAATTTCTCGTGCTGGCCTTTGACCCTACACTGGCCGTTGTACTGCGCCTGCCGGTCACGTTCCTGCGCTATCTGCTGCTAGTCCTAATTGCAGTTACCATCGTAGTCTCATTGCAGGTGGTAGGCATTGCGCTCGTGATCGCCATGTTGGTCACACCGGCGGCGGCCGCGCAGATGCTCACGCGGCGACTGCCGATGATGATGGCGGTAGCTGGGCTCATCGGCGCAGCTTCGAATGTTGCGGGTCTGTACATAAGCTATTATGTCAACATAGCGGCGGGCCCAACTATGGTTCTGGTTGCCACCCTAGTATTCGCGCTCGTCTTTCTCTTCGCCCCGCGGCGTGGTATGATCTGGCGGCGTTTTCGAGACAGGTCTGCGCCGGTACATCAGACCAGCCCTCAACCCACTTAGGCCTGTCGCGCACCGTTGGGTCTCAAATCATTCTTGGCCGGTGACCTAACTGGCACTCAATCGCATAGGCTTGCCGTAGAGCGCGCAAGATAGAAAGTTGCCATGTCCATCAAACCCGATCGCTGGATCCGCCGCATGGCCGTTGAACACAAAATGATCGAACCCTTCGTCGAGGGTCAAATCAGCCAGGGCGCCATCTCCTATGGCCTGAGCAGCTTCGGCTATGACATCCGTGTGGCCAACGAATTTCGTATCTTCACCCCGGCAACCGGCCGGCTCACCGTCGTGGACCCCAAAGCGATTGATGAGAGCGCCATGGCGCAGTACGAGGGCGACGTTTGCATCATCCCGCCCAACAGCTTTGCATTAGCGCGTACCGTGGAGTATTTCCGCATACCGCGCAATGTCATCACCGTCTGTCTGGGCAAGTCTACTTACGCCCGCTGCGGCATTATCGTCAATGTGACGCCGTTCGAACCGGCCTGGGAAGGTTTCGTAACACTGGAGATCTCAAACACCACGCCATTGCCCGCCAAAATCTACGCCAACGAAGGCATTGCTCAAGTGCTCTTCTTTGAAGGCGAAGAACCGGAGATCACCTATGCGGACCGCAAGGGAAAGTATCAGGGCCAGACGGGCATTACCCTCCCGCGCATGAAAACGAGTTAGTTCAATAGATCAGCAGCATGCGAAGCGGCAAACGCCCTCAACAGGACGACGCGTACGCTTCCATCATATCTTCAACTCTTGTACGTTGTTCGCCTACATCAGACTTGCACGCGGCCACGAGCATTCTGCGTATCCCGCATACCCATAAGAGAAACGCCCACGCCGTAGGTGACAAAATCGCCCTGAGGCGTGACCTCGATGATAGCGGTGGACGCATCGTCGTCAGGCACGTTTTCCAATCCTCGAAACAGCATTTTCTTCACATCCACCGGCGCTTCAGAAACCTCCAGAACACGGGCCACGCCGCTAAACGTGATCGTGGCGGCAGGTATCTTTATCCAAGGCATGAGCGGAATGCTCTTGGGAATCATTACCGTCATGGAGACGTGCGGATTGTGCTGCACATGGCGCACCTTCCATGCGTCTCTGACCGATGCAACATATAGCTTCTTGTGGCGCACGATGTAAACAATGCCAGCCGTACGCGCCTCGTTCTTGGCCGTGACCATCCCCATTACGGCGAACAACTGCTTACCGATAGCTTCCCAAACCTGCTCTGTCGTGATATCTGCCATTGTTATGTTCGCCAATCCTCTCGCCTGGTGCCTGTACCCTGCAAACAATACAACTGTGTCTCCGCAAAAGAAGCTGTGATAGATGTTCGGTAACCATACACCTTGCATTTGCCCCTCGAAGCCGTGCATGAACCGGCCCTCTATGCCTCGAAAGGTCGATCGTATAGGCGGCTATGGACTCCTCGTCTCCAAGCGGCGGCATGCCAGCTCATATCGCCTACCGTCTGGTAAAATCGAGCGGAAACGCCGGTTTCGCCAGCAGTTCTGCCACAACCTTGGGCACGGCGTTCCCAACGGCCAATGAGATCGCTGATTGTTCGAGCGCTTGT
>JBJYXA010000540.1:0-22752 GCA_046259705.1 Caldilineaceae bacterium | reverse complement strand
CATCTCGTGTTCCATAATGGTAGAACCGTCCACCTGCTAGTTCAGAGATTCAGGATGGCGGCAAGGCCAGGAATGAATCGGGCCCCGTGAAAGGCACGCCCTGTTTTGGCACGTTGTCATTGCGGATGTCGGCAATGACACTTTCAAGCCAGGCCAGCGCAGCGCGAGCCGACAGAATACCCAGTTCAAGAGTGCTCTTCCAGAAGTACGCATCACGGGCGGAATCCACCTCCTGTGCATAGGCCAGTACGTAGCGCGGGATATGCTCAAGTTCCGCAAGGTGTCCGCGGATCAAATCCACCTGGTGCTCGAAGAGTTCCAGGACCTCATCGTCATCGAGCTGTGCCGCGAAAAAGACCTGTATGAGGGCCGCGCTGCGGTGGTGCTCGTATGCTACAGGGGCAGCCATCCATTGAAGTAGTTCACGTTCACCCCCTGGTGTGATGTGATACAGTTTTCGGTCAGGGCGATCTGACTGCGGTACGACTTCCAACTGGACCAGTTCACGATCGGCCAGCCTGCCCAAGGTGCGGTAGATCTGACTCTGGTCCGCAGACCAGAAGTGCTGCACTGAAGTATCGAAGACCTTCTTGAGGTCGTAACCGGACATTGGTTTGTATCGTAGAAAACCGAGTATGGCATGTTCTAGAGACATCGAGATTCTCACGGTCAGATGATACAGGATTCATCCTGTATATTACTTATCTTGTATATGCTTAATCCTATATAAGCTTTGCCTGCCTGTCAATAGCCAGATCTGCGTGACGAGAAGGCGACCCTGCGAAGCTATATAAGCCGTGCCGCCAGAATTCATTGTCGTGCTACAATATCGTAATGACGACACCTGACAAGATGACAGAACAAGGGACAGAGGCAGATCCTCAAGCGCAGCGGGCACTGACGCTTTGGCACGCGTATCTCACCGGCGACCAATCACATTTGGATCGCATGGTCAACACTGTGCGGACGGTGTTCAAACGTTTGCCTGCTTCGACACGCTGCAGGGTATGCAATGCACCGTTTGAAGGCGTTAGCGGCGCGGTGGTTGGCTTGTTCGGTTTTGGCGCGGGCCGGTCTAGCTTCAATCCTACCCTGTGTGATCGTTGTGAGAAGCTCGTCAAGCGCTATCAGGTAGGAACCGAAACCGAACTGACCTTGCTGTTTGCCGATGTGCGCGGTTCCACCACATTGGCCGAAGATATCGGCGCCTCCGCCTTCCACCATTTGATCAACCGGTTCTACACAACCAGTGCAGAGATCTTCGTACACAGCAATGCACTCATCGACAAATTGGTGGGCGACCAGGTAATAGGACTCTACGTTCCGGGTATTGCTGGACCGGACCACGCCAGAATCGCAATTGACGCGGCACGCTCCCTGCTGGAAGCGACTGGCCATGCAGACCCAGAGGGCCCGTGGATTGAGGTGGGTGTGGGTGTTCACACCGGCACGGCATATGTAGGCGCCGTTGGCTCAAGTCAGAGTGTGAGCGATATCACGGTGCTTGGCGACGCTCCAAATACAACGGCGCGCCTCGCCTCTCTGGCCGGGGCCGGAGAGATTCTCGTGAGCGAAGACACCTGTAGGGTAGCTTCCATGGATTTGGACCATTGCGAGACGCGAGAGCTTGCCTTGAAGGGCCGCAGTCAGAGCATCTCGGTGCGTTCGATGCATGTCGGAGTCCGGAGCTAGACCCCGTGCACGGCGAACCCTGGTCAAGTCAAGTTCAGCTCGGGGTCCCGGCCGAGATTGCTGACTGGATACCACGCACCCGTAACTACTTGCCGGTAAACTGCGGCGTCCTGCGCTCCCGAAACGCGGCCAGACCTTCTTTAGCATCTTCGGTAGTGGCCGCGAGCGCCCCTGCCATTGCCTCCAATGCGATCGAGTCCCCACTCATCACCTGCTTGGCGAGCTGGACCGCGAGGGGCGCATTGCGAGCGATGGTCGCCGCCAACTCCTGCACCCGCTCTACCAGACGATCTGCCGGAACGACTTCTTCCACCAGACCCCAGCGCTCTGCAGTCTGGGCATCGATGCGCTCGCCCGTATAAACCATGCGTTTGGCCCGCCCCAGACCGATCTTGGCCGGTAGCCTCTGCGTGCCTCCCCAGCCAGGAACCGTTGCCAGCGTCACCTCGGGCAGCGCGAATGCCGTACCTTCGGCAGCGATTCTTATATCCGCCGCCATCGCCAATTCGAGTCCGCCGCCGAACGCAAAACCGTGAACGGCCGCGATCACCGGCTGAGGCAGTCGTGCGACGCGCTCAAAGACGCGGTGGCCATTGCGGATCCACAGGCGCCACATCTGCTGCGGCTCCAGCGCAGTCCAGGCATGTATGTCAGCGCCGACACAGAAGGCGCGTCCTTCCCCGCGCAGTAGCACCACACGTACGGTATCGTCCTGCTCCAACTCCGTGGCGATTTCTTCCAAGCTTGCCAGCATCGCGGGGGTTAGTGCGTTTAGTTTGTCCGCCCGCGCCAGCGTGATGGTGGCAATCGGTCCCTCTACCGCAAGTCGAATCTGTGGTTCTGTTGGGGTTTCCATGGAGTTTCCCCGTTTGGGTTGGGAATCGGTGAGTACGCTCAGGTGGTGTGCTGTGACGCATTCGTGTACTGCGATGCTCGTGGACAGGCAGCGCCGTGTCTATCTGACCCCATTGTAGGTCCCTCGCTCGCGCTTCTGAAAATTCGGACCCAAAGAACGACCGCACTGCTGGCAGTGCGGTCTTCAGGTGACGAGCAATTTCCTTGTACATGTACGACGTGTGAGCATTGTCTTACCTGTCTACTGTTTATCCGTGTGCGGCCAACTTCACACGAATGCCAATGACCGGCTTCTCGGACCGAAATGGAGAACCGGCTAGACGCCCATGCGGGGTGATCCAAGTACACAATCCGTGTGCGCGACTGCTGTTGCGTCATGCCAAAATCGAGAATCCAGAAGTTCTCCGGCCTCGATCAAATCGACAGGCCGGCCGTCGCAAAGTATGAGCACTTCGCCGGACTCGACTATGTACGCGCGGGCGAAGGGGGCCGAATCTTCGAAAATCCGGGCGCCTTGACACACCCTATGACGGAGCGCGCGCCATGTCACACTTAGTGTAGTGTTCTTGTGCTGCCGGAGCGGTCGTGCGCCGTGCCTTGACAGTGGACACTCTCGCTCTGCCGAACCTTGAGCCCGTCGTATATACACCATTGTAGCAATCCCCTCTCAACGCCAAATTGCGACACGAACTCTGCGACGTCTAGCGGCTCCGTTCCCGACTACTTGAACCGGATTGCACGATGAACGTTGCGACCAGCGCCACTGCCAACAAAGCGATCAGTAAGGCTGCCATCGTCCGTTCCTTTCGGTCGCGGCACCGATGCCCATCCCCCCAGAGCCGTATGCCCGAACCACCACTCATGCTACAAGCTGTGCGCTGCTGAGCTATACCCTACTGCATAGCTCCGGCCGTTCCATTCGCGTTACACCTTGATTTGGAAGCCCCATACATTTCGACAAGATCTGTCATCAAGAGCACGCTGCGCCGTCCTCGTACGAGTACGGCCCCCGCACCCAAAAAGTTGCAAGAATGGGAGTGCACCAGCCACGCCTCCAATGGTGATTCATTGTCCTCGCTTGCCTGTCAGTGCGGTTCGACTACCCAATGAACGCAGGCCGAGGCTTTATTGTGGCGCACTATGCCCGGGAATTTAGGCATTTTCCCGTCCGTACTCCAGCGCGTGTTATAATGGGGTTCTCAGCTTGCCCTGTTCGTCCGCAGCCCGTACAAGACTTGCCCTGGAAGGGTATGGATCATGACCGACGAGACCCAGCAGAAGATGAAGCCGGAGTCCTTCGAGGACTTCAAGAACTCCTTTTACTATGGTTCACGGAGCGATCTCAATTTCAAATTCCTGAAGTATCTGCCGGATGAACAGGCGGCCCGCTTCCTGCAAGAGTTACTATACCGGCTCGGCGATAGCGTCGACGATGGTCATGTTGAGCGCCTTACGGAGCTGTTCTTTGACTACCAGCGTGATGCCTATTGTGGAGCAACCAAGTGGAGCTATTTGACCGGACCGTTCACCGAGTTGGAGAAACCAATTTCTGAATCGCGAGTTGCCCTGATAACTTCCAGCGGCCATTTCGTTGCAGGTGACGACCCGGAACCTTTTGGCGTCGCGAATATGACGCAGGACGAGGCCGCCGCCCGTGCGGATGAGTTCCTCTCGCTCGAACCGGTATTGAGTACCATACCTATGGACACGCCACTTGATCAGCTTCGCGTCCGGCACAGCGGCTACGACGTTCGCACTGTGGAAGCGGATCCGAACGTCGCCCTTCCGATCACGCGTTTGCAGGAGATAGCGGCTACCGGACGTATCGGCGAACTCGCCCCGAACGCCTATTCCTTCTTGGGCGCCTGCGCACAGAACCTCCTGACGCGGCGGGCAGCCCCGCAATGGGCCCGAATGATGCACATGGATGACGTCGAGGTGGTCATCCTCGTGCCAGTCTGCCCCGTCTGCCATGTCTCCATTGGACACGTGGCCCGCGAGTTCGAACGGGCGGGGATGGCTACCGTGGTTATCGGCACCGCAGTTCACCGCGACCGCACTGTCGCTATGAGTCTTCCGCGGTTGTTGTTCACGCCGCATCCTATGGGCCGGCCGTTAGGCGCTCCGCACGACGCCGAACGACAAACGGAAGTCCTGTTGGCCGCGTTGGATCTGCTGGATACCGCCGTGGAAAACGGGACAGTGGTCGATCTACCCGGAGGCTACCGGCCGACACCCGCATAGGGTGGCAGCATTCTGTGGAAGCGCGGTCAGCAACTTCAATTGCTATGCCCGGCCAAGCACCTTGATCGCCAGCCGGTAATGCTCGTCGATGCGGCGCAGATCCATTAGCTCCGGTATTGCCGAATTGGCGCCTCGCCGGATCATTTCTGTCTGCCGCCGCAGGGCCGACCGTTGCTCGCGCGTGTGCACCTGTGTACCAATGATGGCTATTGTCTCCAGCAGCCGTACGGTAACGGCAACACTGCTACGCCCATACTGTCTGATCTGGTCAAACGATTGGTCTACTAGCTCGGCGAAAGTGACCGATTCACCCACCACGCGTAACTTACCGTCGTCGTCGTAATAGTAGGAGGACGGAATGGTGCGTCCGGCAAGGTCCGAAAGCGCAGCGCCCAAACGATCCAGACAAGTAACCGCGGTAAACGGATCATTGATGCCTGGCGACAGCGCCCGAACCGCGATTTCCTCGAGTTGGCTAATTACATAGCTCACGTCCTGATTCTGTAGACGGTGCTGACCGACGAGGAAGGCGCCGTTGATGGCCTTTGCGATCTCTTCCTTCTCCTCTTCATCTGAGCGGACCAACACCAATGTATGGTCCTCGGCCACGAAATTGCCACGTCGCTGTACAACGCGAATCACCAGATCGTTTTCTCGGCTCAGTTTGAGCAAAGCGTCAAAATCGATAGCCTGCACATAGCCGTCCTTGCGGGCCGTAACGCGACGCGCCATGGCGGCGAAATCCTCGGGTATGTCGTCGTCATGGCGCAATTCATGCTCATAACTGTAGAAAGTTCTCTTCTGCGGAAAGAGACGCGCGATGGCTTCGCTCAATTCCGCTTCTATATTCGCAATGACATATTCGACATTGATGGACGTAGAGATGTGATGAATAAAGTAGATAAGGACGCCGAGGCTGGCGATGGCCAACAGAATGCCGACCGTTATAGAGAGGGGCGGCACGAATGGATTGGTTTCGGAACTGCTGATGGTCCTCATTACGAGCAGGCAGTAAATGAAGGTGCCAATATAGGTTCCCAGAACCATCTGATTGCCGCGGTCGCGCATGAAGCTATTGAGCAGCCGCGGACCAAACTGGGAAGAAGCCATTGTCAAGGCAGCGATAGTGATGGAGAATGTTACGCCGGCTACTGTGATCATCGACCCAGCCACTGTGGACAGTAACGATAATGCACCGTCTGCCTCGCCGGCATAGACCCAGCCTAGCCCCAGCGCTTGATCGATCCCGTAGTATCTGTCCAGCCGAATCGTCAAGAGAGCTAATATGACTGCCAGAATCGCCATCACTGAGGGCAGAAGCCAGTACTTTAGGCGTAGATTCTCCCAGAAGCTGTCAAACCTCATTCTCATCGTTGCGTCCTCACTCGACTTGTTCTGCTAGATCCAGATCTGCCAGCGCTGGTTCATACTGGATACGTCGCCGCCGTCCATGTAGTAGGGTGACCCAACCTGGTAATGATGACTATGCCCCGGAAACGAATTCGTGGCCATATGAATTAAATCCAAGCATCAAGGAGTCTGCGTACGCGTCGAACAAGCCCGTGTATTGGATCACATCGCCGGAGTCACATACAGACATGAGTAATCCCGAATGCGAGGTGACTCGAAAGATACATGCAGCGATTACAGTTGGAGTAGACAATCTCCATGTGGAACCAATGGGCGTCTCATTTAGTGGAGCATACCGGTGCAGAGGGGAGGAAGCAAGTTTTCCTAGAATTGAGCGCTGAACTTAGCTGCAAGCTGGAGGAAATCGTTGGTTTGCTGTTGCGACGTCTCTATGCCGAGATACACAAGCGGATGGTGCGGATGATCTATCGAACCGTTGAAGGCTATATTGCCATAGAACAGCGAAGCAGGGCAGGGGATTCCCGGCTCCGCTCTACTGAATTCGTACTTCCGTAAGCACTCTCTGGCTTACCTGCTGACCATCCCCCGCCCTTGCCAAAATTCTATATGTCTCATGTATGCAGACACCATTTACGTAGTTCCCGAATGAAAGGGTATGCTGTAGGGTCGGCTTTCACTCCCTCATTAGGGACAATCACGTGTCGCCAGAGTACAAAAGACGAGAGGAGCGGCCTCTGGGGACTCTGATGCGTTGAGCCGCTTGAGGCCTACATACACGCGTCAATAGATAGGCCAAGTTCACTCGCGACAAACGCCCCCAGAGCCTGCAGGGAATCTTCAGGGATTGCTCCTGCATCATACAGTGCGTGCGCCAGATTCCTTAGGCCGAGACGAGGTGTGGGTTGCTGACTCGCATGCTCACCCATCACACCCGTTTGTGCAAACACAGCCGTTGCTTGCCCCCAACATGCGTTGCCTTTGTCAGTACCAGCCCGCGCCGTGGCAGGCAGAAGTGCGATCGACAATACGAGCGAAAGCACCAACACTGCAATAAACTTCTTCACGACTTGCTCCTTCCGGTGAGTAGGCCTGGGCAAAGCCCGGGCGCGAACGAAACACGGCCTGAACGCGTTGTCTCAAGCGTGCAATGAACAAGGGGGAAAGGAAAAGACAGAATTGAAGGCGGAAGCGATGTAGTCTGCACTGTTGACAGTGGTTCAGGAACAACGGATGATTTGAGAGAAACGGCCTCAACGTGGCATCAGTTGTTCAGATCGCGTCTACCCAAGACCATCGTGGTGCGCACATCGTACTGTAGTTGCCGAGAATCCCAAAACCGCCATTTTCCACGCAGAACCCGGCGTTGTTTCACGGTACTCAGGTTACAACGAGGCGGCAGGTAGGCCGCGATAGCTCCCGGGTACGTCTGCCGCTGTCAACGGGTGCGAACCCAAGACAGTGATCGACCGCTCGGCGTGCCGAGCGGTCGATCACTGGAGGTTCTCAATCCGCACAGCGGTCTAGACCTAGCCGCGTAAGCGAAGGTATTACCTCGCTACCTACTCCACGGTGATCGGCGTCGTCATGGTATATTGGTTGCCGTCCAAATCCTCGACAATGAAGCCAACGACATACTCACCCGCTGCCGCGTCCAGCGTTTCCCATGTAATGGGAGCCTCACCAAAGGTGATGGTCTTTCCCTCTTCATAGGCGACATTGGTTACTTTGCCATTTTCGTCCAAGTCCAGCCACTGCTCGTACACGGTGAACGTATCGCCGGCCTGGGGCAGGATTTCGCGCGGTGCCCCTATGCTCTCTTCACCGGTGAAGCCGAAGACTTGCACCAATTCTCCGTTACGAAAATGAAGCTGTGCAGTCCTACTCTCGCCGTCCTGCGCGTAGTGGTAGATGCCGCCAACCGTGTATAACGCTTCCTCAAACGTCTCGCCATATGAATCCGGCTTGAAGACCGCCTCCGCGAGCACATTGCCATCGTTCACGGCGAACACGATCGGTTCCCAGTCGAACTGCATGGTAAATTCATCTTCGGGCCATACCGGGTAGTAAACGCCGTCCACCTCGCGCGTGTCACTGCTCTCCAAGTAGTCCTCGTCCGCCACGTAGATTGAGTTACTTGCCTGGTCGTAGTAGCCGGCCAGCAACTTGACGTAGCCGATGTTGTCGCCGGAAATGTCGACACTCAGACTTACGGTCTCCCCCGGGGCAACCGAGGTAGCGGACGCACGAATGGGCGAAACGCTGATCTCACCGGCGGCCGGCGTTCGAATCTCCGCCTGATTCGCCGGGACCGATACCGTGGCAGCGCCGGCTTCAAACCGCTTGCCGGTGTAAATAAAGTTAAGGAAGTCATCCCATAGAGACTCTTGCGCGAAACGTTGCGCAATGGCGCCGTATGACTGATAGCCGGCTACAGGATTACTGTAGAGGTTGGAGTTAGGAAAATATACCGAAATACCGTTGGAGCCCTTCTTGCCAGAGCCATGGCGTTCTGCAATGACTGCGGCGCTGAGCGCTTCCTGCACGCGACCGACCGCTTGCGCGGCATCGCCACTCACGGAACCTTGCAGGATTTGCGTGAAGTTGCCGAGATCGATATAGGAGGGTGGGATTTGGCGACCGAACACGCTGGTATAGGATTCGGCGTAAGTACCCGCTTGGGCAACCAGCTTCGGTGCAATCTCTTGTAGTGCATACGACAGGTCATTGAGGCTCTGCATCAGGCCCGGGATCGCCGATAGATCTACCGCTGCCAGGGTCGTATTCTGTTGCAGTTGTTTGGCGAGCTGTTGCGCCGACGGTGCACCGAACATCCCCCGTCCGCCCGTCATGGCGGCGCGCGCATCGTCGTCTAGAATTCGCTGGTCTTCCTCGATGTAGCTATCGACGATGAGCTTGCCTAGTTCAGCGCCATCGATATCTGGATTCTGCGCCAGCGAGTTGAGGAAGCTCGCGTAGGCCCACCCTACCGCAGGCTCAGTCTCCTGCGAAGCAACGGCGTACCGCGCGTGCTGCGCCAGTACACTGTATACCTCCAAGTGAGACATCAGGCAGGCGTCCAGACCGATGAGTTCGAACTTGTCGACACCCGTCTGCTGGCGAATCTCTGTTAGGGCATTGTCCAGTTCGTTCAGGAAGATCTGGTCGCCCAAACGCTGTTCCATGGGGCTGCCGCCGCCTCTACTTCGGGGCGCGGTAGGATCGGTCCAGCCGCCCGGCCATCCCATACCATGGTCTGACAGGATCAGAACATGCTTCTTCGCGGGATATCGATCCACGGCCCAGGTGACAAAATCCACTAGGGTCTCGCCGTCCGCCATATTGGCCTCGCCGAGGTCTTGGACCTCAATCGACCCTGACCTGCCCAAATCCTCATCGTAGGTCACATAAAAGCGTTTGGTGCCGGTCCAGTTTCCGTCGCCCGTGTAGCCGGCTTGATATCGATCCAACTGGCTAACTACGTGCACGGCGTCTCCCGAACCCGCGCGCTCCGCTTCATTGAAGTCAACATCGATGTCGTGTTCCAGGATTTGATCATCGGCATCCTGATAGAGCATGACCAACCATTCCGCTTCTTGACCGGCCCGATCGCCGGTGGCGGTGGCGCTGTTAGGCCTAGGCGCGGCCGTCGGCCGTTGTGCCTCCGTTTGTTGCGACTGCTGAGCCTGTTGGGCCTGCTCGAGGAGATTGCCGGACGGCGCCTGTGGGATGTTAGCGGTGTCGCCTCCACCGCCCCCGAACGAATTGAATAATAAGAACGCGCCGACCGCCAATACCAGAAGGACGACTAGCAGGAGCCTGCCACCGCACCCTCCCACCGGCAGGCCCATCCCTGAACTCGACGGCAAACCACCACTCGGCGGAAAGGACCCGCCACCGCCACTGGGACCACCGGGACCCTGCGGAGGTCGCGGCGGTGGTGCCGCCGGAGTCACCTCATCGTCGCGATCGCGCGATGGCGCATCGGCGCGCTGGCGGGCACCACTGGAGGTTGGCCGGCGGCGCCGTTGCACCGTGACGGTCTCTTTATCATCCCTTCCACCCTGTGACCCGGACGAGGAAAAACGGACCATGTTCGCAGTGCCTGCCGGTGCAAACGCCGGCCGTGGCAACAACAATAGGTCATGAAGTGAGGATCGTCGTTGGCGTTTCACAATAGTCTCCCTTCATTTGATCGGTTGCCACGTATGCGCGAACGCGCCGTCTGCATTTCTGTTTGGTCAAGATTATACACCGCTGCTCGAGGCACTGGAATCATACCCTGAAGGACCTGACGCACGTCTGATGCCGAAAAGTCATCTGAGCGAGTCAGTATGCGGATGATGACGCCGATACGCAAGCTGCGGGAACAGACGCGAATGCTATGTACAGAGGAACTCCCACCTGGTCGTGCCACCGGTTCCTCTAGCAGCTTACATCGGCCTGTGGTAACGTACACACGCAATCTCGCGAAGTGGGAAGTCGAAAGCACAAAAGGAACTGGATATGCCCGAATACCTGGAGACCGAGGTCCTCATATTGGGCAGCGGCGTTGCGGGCGCCACAACCGCTCTGACGCTGGCCGATGCCGGAGTTCCGGTGACCGTCGTGACGCGGGCCACCCAGGCGAAGGACACCAACACGTACTGGGCCCAGGGCGGCATCATTTACAAAGGCGTCGAGGACTCGCCGCAGCTGCTTGCAGAGGATATTGAGCGCGCAGGCGCAGGACACTGCAATCCTGTCGCCGTACGTATTCTGGCCGAAAATGGGCCGTCTGCGTTTGAGCGCATCTTGCTCGACCGTGTGAATGTAGATTTCGACCGCCAAGAGGATGGTTCGCTATCCCTTGCACTGGAAGGCGGCCACAGTGTGCCGCGCATTGCCCATGCTGCCGACCACACCGGAAAAGCCATCGAACTCGCCTTGCTCGCCGCTATCAAAGACCACCCGAACGTCACATTGCTGACAGGGCATACTGCTGTCGATCTATTGACTCCCTCTCATCAAGGTCTCAATCGATTAGCCGTATACGAACCTCGCTCCTGCGTCGGCGCGTATCTCTTCGAACAAAAGGCAGCTCGCGTGCGGCGTATTCTGGCCCGCAAAACGGTGCTTGCTACGGGCGGCCTGGGGCAGATTTTCCTACGCACAACGAATCCCGTAGGCGCTCGCGGCGACGGCATCGCCATGGCTTGGCGAGCGGGCGTGCGCATCATCAACGCCGAGTTTGTCCAGTTCCATCCAACGTGCTTCTACTACCGCGACGCAGCTCGGTTTCTCATCTCCGAAGCGGTTCGTGGCGCTGGGGCACGCCTGGTCAGTGCGGACGGCGAACCATTCATGCAGAACTATGCACCGGAATGGAAAGACTTGGCGCCCCGCGATGTAGTAGCGCGCGGAATTCACCACGAGATGTTGGCCCACGACGTCTCCAATGTATATCTAGACCTGCGTTCATACGTCCCTCGCGAGGAGATTCTGTCGCACTTTCCCACCATTTATGAGAATTGCCTGGAGTATGGCATCGACATCACGAAAGACCTTGTGCCGGTGGTGCCCGCCGCTCACTACTTCTGTGGCGGCGTTTGGGTGGATGACTGGGGGCTGTCCTCTCATGAACATCTGTACGCGGTCGGCGAGTCGTCGTGCACTGGCCTGCACGGCGCCAACCGCCTCGCCAGCACATCGCTGCTCGAGGGCCTGGTGTTCGGCGAACGCGCGGCTATGCAAATCCTAGAGACATTGCCGGACGCCATCCTGCACGACGGCAATGATATTCAGCCCTGGCAGGACACGGGCGAATACGACCCGGACCCAGCGTTGATCAGCCAGGACCTCAGTTCCATCAAGAACATCATGTGGAATTACGTGGGGCTGGTGCGCACAGAGTACCGGCTATCGCGCGCCGGGCGCGAACTTCGCCAGCTCAATCTGGAGATCGAGCGTTTCTATCGCAAGACGCGTTTGACCGACGAACTCATCGGCCTGCGCAACGCCGCCCGCACAGCCATCGTCGTCGCCGACGCCGCCTGGCAGAACAAGCGCAGTATGGGCGCGCATTACCGCGAGTAGGGCGCAGATACCCGTAAAGTAGCAATCTAGAGTAAGGGGGCGAATCGATTCCCACTTCGTTCATAGATGATATCTGGTCAACTTCTGGTCAACTTAGCGGAACTGCCTAGGCTATTGTATCCATTGTACCCCACGGAACTATGGTAACAGGAGAACATTAGTCCTTTAGGAGAGCAGGTGATGCGCAAAATAGTGGCTTCCCCTTATGGTTATGATCGGAATAGAAGGAACTTGCGGGAATCGCCTGGATCAGTGGTCACTACGATAGTTGTGCTTATCTGCGTTGGTGCAATAGCCGGTGCTGTGGCTTCGTTTCTCATTCTGGGCCTTGACGCGTTTCTTTCTCAACTTGGAAATCCTACTTCAGAACGCTTCTCGCAACTGATCGTGAGCATTTTCCGTCGCATGTCCAATGTCTTGGTAGTTTGGTTCCAGGCGCCGGTGGATGGCGCCATCATGGGAGCAACAACGGGGTTGACCGTTAGTATTGCCTACCTTGCCACAATCTGGATAGAGCGCGGCGGGACGCTATTGTCACAAAGCAAGTGGTTCCTTCCCATCATACTTGCCGTAGCCGGCGCAGTGGGTGCGGCCATGGGGAGTCGCGGATTCCTTGCTGACCTACGAATCTGGACGACGTTAGTTGGTGCGCTCTATGGCTTGGTCGCGGCATTTATTATTGCGCAGGCGCGGACAGATCGGCTGTCTTCATAGAGTCTATTATCACTGGTGACTGTGCTGATTCAGCCAAATCTAGGTCGCACTCGTCGACTACAGTATTTCCTATAGGGATGGAATATTCGCTCGCAAAGCCGCTGAGGAGATCACCTTGCGGCTTTGTACAATTCCTCGAGTTCTAGTGACAGTCTCTTCAACGCGCTATACCTCGTCTGCCCGGCTGGGCGTTACCTCCTTCGGCTTATGGGCGTGTAGCTCAAGCGACCGTCGTAGTCGTCACGGTTTGTTTCCGGCTGCAGCGGGAACTTGATCGGCTGCCCGTCGCGCTGTGAGCGATAGATGGCAGTGAACATCTCCACGACCTTACGGCCTTCTTCGCCGTTGACCATGGGCTCACGACCCTCAAGTACCGCGTCGAGGAAGTCGTCTATCTGCAGCCGGTGGTAATACGTCATCGGATTGTGAATCTTGACATCGGCGCGGTCTTGTTCCTGCCATACCTCGAGCATCGCTTCTTCGCCGGGCACGCTCCAGATATCGTTGATGGGCGGCTCAACCTCCGCGGTCACACCGGAGATAAAAGGGGATCCGCCTTCGGTCTGCGCGCCGACTGACGCGCCGTTGGAGCCGTGCACGTGGACCTTGCCATAAAGCCCCGGCTTCTGAGAATTGCTGACGAGGATCTGTCCGATTCCGCCACTCTTGAAGCGCAGCACAGCGACAGCCGTATCTTCGATTTCGACGTAGGGATGATTGAAGTTGTCCCAGTACCCGAAGAGTTCGTCAATTTCCGAACCCATCAGCCACTGTAGCATGTCGAGCTGATGCGGCGTCTGATTGACGAGCACGCCGCCGCCCTCCGCGCCCCAGCTTCCTCGCCACGGGTCAGACTGATAATAGGCCTCGTCGCGCCAGCCCATCACCACGAGCGTGCCCAGAATTGGCTGCCCGATCTTGCCGTCAGCGATCGCCTGCGCCATGCGAGCCACGGGCGGATACAGGCGGCGCTGGCTGACCACACCCAATTTCACATTGGCTGCACGTGCGGCGCCGATAGCACGGTCCGCATCGGCCAAGTCTGAGGCGAGCGGCTTTTCGACAAGCGCATGAACACCCATAGCCGCGGCGCGCA
Source organism: Caldilineaceae bacterium (assembly GCA_046259705.1). Lineage (GTDB taxonomy): Bacteria > Chloroflexota > Anaerolineae > Caldilineales > Caldilineaceae > JASGTU01. Next base: position 8,708 of record JBJYXA010000540.1, on the reverse strand, counting down.
TGATCACGTCGGCATGGGTCGGATGCGGTGTACAGATGGAGAGCGTCTGTACACGGGTGTCCTCGATCATCTCTTCCAGGTCGGAGTAGCCCTTGGCGCCGTACTTTTGTGCAAAAGCATCCGCGCGCGCTTTGTCCACGTCGAATGCGGCGACGAAGTTCGATTGTGGCAGCTCGGACAAGGCCTGCGCATGCGTGTCCCCGACTTTGCCACACCCAACGAGTGCGGTCCGCAGTGTCTCAGTCATCGTTTGTCTCCGGTTCATGGTAAGGAATGCAGGAGGATTTTTCTGTGGTTGCCGGCTTTGCGGACGACGGTAAGGTCTGCAAACAATACTATCCGTGCTCCTGCTCGCGCACAAAATACGGCGCACAGGTATCCCATACTTCTGGCTGGATCGCCTGTACCCTCCAGAATTTTTCCAACCTCGTTGACGTATCCTAGCCGTGAATCTATAATCCCTACGCTCGTCCCTATGGTTCACCTCTGCCCGGCGTAGAGCCCGTCGACAGAGCACGTAGGTACGTCCTCACGATTATCAGAAAAAGGCGGACGCCCCCTTATGGTCAGTCAACTCATCTTCATGGTCGAAGTACTGAGCGCCGCGTTCATTGCATGGTTGGGTCTCTATGTGGTTACACGAGACCTACCCTGGCGCGGGTCAGGGTCAAGACGCTATTTTCGTACCGGCGTGCTGGCTGGAAATGCGCTCATCCTTCTCGCCATCTACCTTTATGGCATCGCCCTCGAATCCATAGCGCAGTCACCGTCGGAGTTCCTGCGCCTGCAGCAGAGCACCTGGTGGGGCATTCCTATCGCTGCAGTTTTCTTCTTATGGACGACGATGTTGCTCACGCATCTAGGTGAAGGCAGGGCCTGGGCGCGCATTTTCTACATCGTCAGCTTTGGCTATGCGCTGTTTTTGGCGATTGGAATTGCCAGCGGCTTCATGCTGAACGCAAACGGGATAGAGGCCCGAAGCAGCCTCTTCCAACCGTACTACACGCCCATGCAGGAGCCGTTTATCCATTTCTTACACCCCTTCGTTTTGGGCAGCCTCACGGCAGCTTTCATTCTTCTCCTTATGCGGTACTTGCGCACACCGCGCAATACGCCCGAACACCAGGGGGCGACCTGGCTCTGTCTCGGCAGCGTCTTCTTGCTTTTCGGTGCCGTGGCGTCGTTCGTGCTACCGCCGCTCGACTTGGCGTATGCGCCCAAACAGGTTGGCGACTATGTCGCGACGGCCGGAGCCGCCATCATCAGTCTGGGCATCGCCCGACACAACGCGCTGGAGCAAGAGCAGATCCTGCAGCATGATTTTTGGCATTCGCTGATCACGGTTGCGGTTTCCGTCGGGATCTATGTTCTGGGATACGCGGCCTTTTCCCTATTCTACGGCTACCCGATCTCGCCCATGGCCGTCATCGCGCTGAGCGTCCTGGCTGTGATCACGCAAACGCCCTACAACTGGAGCGGCGCCGTCTTTGATCGAATATTGCTGCCGCGCTGGGTGGTCGCCTATCGCAGCCGTCTTGTGCTTATGCGACAACAACCTTTGACGGCTGTCAATCCGGGACAGCTCCTGGATGAAGCACAGGAGTCCTTCGGAGACCTCATCCGCACAGTGCGCCGCGACGAGATAGACGAACTAGTACGTGACGAAGTTGAACATATCTTCCAGTACACTCGCTTCGACAATGCGGAAGTCCTGGAGGCGAGCCGGTTACAGCAGCTTCAGTTGGTGCAGCAAAAAGAGGCCGCGTATGCAAGCGAACAGAGGCTTCCCCCTGACGGGCTGTCTGCAGACCAAAAAGCCGAGTCGCTGCGCCTGTTTCTGGAGGAGGCCATCGACGAATGGATGAACTGTGATGGGGTCGACGTCTCATCTCCGCAGACGATTGAGCAGGTCATCCTGCAGAAAAAATACATCGAGGGATGGACGCGCACGCAAGTCGAACGCTATTTGTATGATCAGCACCACTTGGCCGTCACCGGCGGAGCCTACTCCCGCCATCTGAAACAGGCACGACGACGCCTTGCCGGCGCTATCGCCGATCGGGAAGTCGCACACATGACGATGTTGGGGTAAACAAATGGAGGGTGTGAAGGCTGGTCAACTTCTGGTTAACTTTGGGTCGAGATCTGGACAATTTGGAAGGCGACGCCATGCTATGTTGCCACTCGATGCGTCGCGGTCAGCAATACCCAATGCCACGCATCGCTGCACGTAGAATGGCTCCTCCTGTTAGGAGCCAGTTCTAGATGGCGGTTTGCACCCGCAGTATCGCCGATAAATAGGGGGATTCGATGCGCAAGTCGACCATTGCCGGTATCGTTCTCGTTGGTGTATGCGCTCTGGCAGTCGCCTCCTATTTCGGCACCGGCTGGCTGGTCTACAGTCAGTTAGCCGATGTACGCAGCACATGCGACAAACATCGAGGCAATACGCCTGACCATTTCACTAACGTCAGCAACTGGCCCGGCGAGTACGATTTCTCGCCGTGGTTCGTGCCAGAGTATGAGTTGGTAAGATTTCCCAGCCGCCAGCCCGGCGTAGAAATTGCGGCCTACTATTTGAAGGGGGAGCCAGACGCCCCTGCGGTAATCGTGTTGGACGGCATTGGCGGCTGCAAACAAGCGCAGGCGGCGCTCTTGCCAGCGGGCATGCTGTGGCATCACGGCTTCAACGTACTGATTATCGATTTGCGTGACACGGGAGACTCGAGCGCCGAAAATGGCTACTCTGGTATTGGCAGCGATGAGTATCTCGACGCGCTCGGTGCCTGGGACTGGCTTACGGACAAGAAGGGCTTCGACGAGAAGCGCGTCGGCATCCTCGGGAATTCGCTTGGGGCGGCAAGCGTACTCATCGCATTCCAGCAAGAACCGCGTGTGGCCGCCGTCGCCGTCAACTCCCCTTTTGCCAACCTGCCCCAGATCATACGTGAACAGCTCGTTAAGAATGGCTTCCCGGCGTTCTTTGCACCGGCCATCGTCATCATGGCCCGTATAGTAGAAGGCGAGGACCTACTCAAATACAACCCTCTCGACGCCATTCGGAGCGCTGGCCACCGCCCTGTGTTTGTCATCCACAGCACAGCGGACGAGACGGTCGATGTTCACCACAGTCAGCAACTTCAAGCTGCAGCCGAGGAGGCTGGTGTGGATGCCACTTTCTGGTACATCGACGTTGCAGGTCACGTACAGGCGCCCGGGGTGTATCCGGAGGAATTCGAATCGCGTATTACGGAATTCTTTGCGAGCAGTTTGAATCCATAGGTGATAGCTTCGGCGCCTATGGGCCGCGCCAAGGCTTTTCACTTATTCGCACGCGCTGCGCTATCATTGTTCACGTTTGAGCCTGTGCCACGGCGCAGGCATATACGTTGCCTCACACCACGCGCCGAACCCCCGATGAACGGCGCCCGCGAAGGAATCGAGCCATGCGCGCCGTACAAGTCGTTGCTCCCGGCAAGGCCATCTTTGTTGATACCCCGACGCCAGAACTCCGATCAGGCCACGCACTGATCCGCACACGGTTGCTCTCTCTGTGCGGCAGCGATATCTGGATGCTTGACCATTCAGCGCCTGAGAAGTATCCGTTCCCGCCTGGAACAAGCGGCCATGAAATGGTCGGCATGGTGGAAGCGGTTTCTCCGCCTGATAACGGAGTCAAGCCCGGCGATATGACGCTCACGTTGGTGCTCGGTCATCAAGGGATGGCGGAATACTACCTTGCACCACTGGAACATGTGCTACCTCTGCCGACAGGCAAGCCCATTGAGTATCTGCTCCAGGCGCAACAGTTGGGGACGGTCATTTACGCGTCCAAGCGGCTGCCCAGTCTGCTGGACAAAACGGTGGCCATCATCGGGCAAGGTTCAGCCGGGCTTTGGTTCGATCTTGTCGCAAGCCGCATGGGCGCGCGCAAGGTCATCGGAATCGACCTGCAGGCGCACCGGCTGGCACTCTCGCCAAAATATGGCGTAACGGACGTGATCCACAATGGAATACCCGGCGTGGGCGCTCGTGATGAAGCCGAGACCGTACAGGCTTTAGCCGACCTAACCGATGGTCGCTTGGCCGACGTCGTCATTGAGGCTGCGGGCGAAATCGACGCTATCAGCCTGGCCGTCGCCCTGGCCAAAGACCGCGGCCAACTCCTCTACTTTGGTGTGCCGAGAACAGGGGGCAACGCCTCCATTCCTTTTCCCTATCGACCATTCTTCGAGAAAACCTTGGTAGCCCAGGCTGTCGTCAACGCGATGTCGGAATCGAATCAGTCTTCCTCGCGCCTCGCACTACGCTGGATCGCCGAGGGCATCGCGGATCCTGGGCCAATGCTCACACACCGGTTCCCCTTCGAGCGCACGCTGGAAGCCTATGAGCTGCAACGCACACGCGACGAAGGCGCGCTCAAGATCGTCATCGAAATGCCGAGCTAGCTGCGCCGCCTGCCGTTAGCCTGCGCCAATATTCCCCCTCTTGTCACAAGTTCGCCCGCGTTACAGTGCAGTATTTACCACGCAGGCAGTTTTTTCTGATTATCCTCTTTATTTTTCATCCTAAATTTTGGCGGTAACCTCATGGCTATTTTTTCGTCATAGTGTTTGTGGCGGGCAGGTTCGCTCAGATCCTACCGTCGACCATCGTCAAAATATCGTCAATTCTCGTCAGAATCTGCTGTACCTGTAGTTCTGTATTACCTAATCAGGAGGGTGATCATGAAGGACCGACAAGGCTTGCCGCGCGCGGTCGCGCGCATCGCTGTTCTCGTTCTCGGCGTCATGCTGGTGACAGCGCTGGTGGTTGCCGGCGTTGTGTTTGTGCGCGCGTTGCTGATTGGCGAAGACCCTGCTGCGGTTGACATTCCGTTCATCCGCACTCATAACGCCCCGGAACCCGTTGAAATTCAAATCGTACCAGATCAATACATCGTCGTCTTCAACGAGGCGAATCTACCACGCACACCCGAAGGCGACGACTACCCTTCCGCCGAACTGGCCGCAGGTGTGGTCAGCAGCTACGGCGGCGAGGTACTTTTTTCCTACGATACAGCCCTCAAAGGCTTTGCTGCCACACTTTCTCCGGTGGCCCTCGGCGCCATTCAGGATGATCCACGCGTGGCCTACGTCGAACCGGACACCATCATCAGCATCGATACTGAGCAGACGGACGCGACCTGGGGGCTGGATCGCATCGACCAGCGCGATCTACCGCTGGATACATCCTATGTCTACTCTTCCACCGGCGCGGGTGTGCACGCCTACATAATCGACACAGGCATATTCTCGCCGCATGTGGAGTTTGAAGGCCGGATCGGCGAAGGCTTCACCACTGTTGAGGATGACGCGGGCACGGACGATTGTAACGGACACGGGACGCATGTGGCCGGCACGGTTGGCGGTACGACTTTCGGCGTCGCCAAAGAGGTGACCCTGCACCCCGTGCGCGTGCTCGACTGTCGCGGCTCAGGCACAACGTCGGGCGTGATCGCCGGTGTGGACTGGGTGGCGGCGAACCACGAAGGCCCGGCAGTTGCCAATATGAGCCTGGGCGGCGCCGTCTCTCCATCGCTGGATACCGCGGTAAGCAATGCCATCGCATCAGGAGTCACATTTGCTGTCGCTGCGGGCAACTCCAACCGCGATGCGTGCACCGCTTCGCCCGCACGCGTGCCCGAGGCAATCACCGTGGGTGCATCTACCGAAGATGACGAACGGGCCAGCTTCTCCAATTACGGTGGCTGCGTGGACATCTTCGCTCCCGGCAAGGATATCAAGTCCGCCGGTAAGAAGAATGACACGGCAACTGCCGTCCTAAGCGGCACCTCCATGGCCACGCCGCACGTAACAGGTGCAGCAGCTTTGTTCCTGGAATCGCACCCGAACGCAACGGCACAGGAAGTTGCCGAGGCGCTGGTGGAGAATAGTTCACCCGATCGCGTAACCGACGTCGGCGAGGAGTCTCCGAATCAGCTCCTATACACTCGTCTGCCGCGGGGCGGTGGCGACGAAGAACCTACTCCGGCGCCCACGGCGACCGTGACACAACCGCCATCTGAGCAGCCTACGGTGGAACCGACGGTCGAGCCCACTCTCGCGCCGACGGCCGAACCCACCGCAGCGCCCACAGTCGAGGCTCAGCCAACGGAGGCACCGGCGCCGACTGCACCCCTGTTCCGCCAACGCAGGGGCGGCTGATGACAGGGAACAGTATGGTAAGCGTCAAACTTGCGTACGATGCGCGCAGCCCATCCAGCTGACGAACGGAATGTGCTGATGGGCGGGCCATGATAACCTGTTGTCACATAGCGCAGAGAACCTGAATTCAGGCAACTTCTGGACGCGGAGGTTTGCGCTCGACAGATTCTCGACGCTTGCAAGCCCAACACCATCCCATCCCATCCCCACTTCGACATGGGCGCGAAGCCGGGAGCCGGCCCCTTCCAAATAAGGGCGCCGGCTTCTTGGCTTTTGCGAGCACGTCAGAATCGTGCAATTATGCTACGCGAGATGACTCTCCCCACAAACAAGTACGGCTGTTGAACAGACGAGGATCGAACCGTGGCATTCACCAACACGCTCGTGCTTTTTGTGAAGCCCTGGAGGCAATATTCCCTAGCAGAGCTTGGCAAGTTTGTACACGATATTGGTTTCGAAGCCATCGAACTGCCCGTACGGCCCGGCTTTCCCTGCCAGCCAGAGACTATCGAGAGCGATCTGCCGCAGGCCGTTCGAATTCTCGCCGACCAAGGGGTGACCGTATTCAATGTGGCCGCCGATTTACCCCTTGATGACGAACGCCTCTACGCGGCCTGCGCAAAGGCCGGGGTCGACCTGAATCGTGTCATGTTCCGACGTAAGAATCACAGATACCGGGAGGCCGAGAACGATGCGCGGCGCCAACTCGACAGCGCGTTGCCCTACTGTGAGCGATACGGCATACGCATTGGCGTGCAGAACCACGCTGGCGCATTCGTGGCGCCCAATGCTCTTGGTCTAGATCATCTACTTAGGGGGTATGATGCCCGCTACATCGGCGCCATCTGGGACGCCGCTCATGAGGCGCTGGAGGGGATCGAACCCGAGGCCGCACTGGACATCGTAGGAGAGCGCGTCTTTGTCGTGAATCTGAAGAACGGATACTGGCGGCGCACAAGCGGGCCGGAGTCGGAGCACGCACAGTGGACGACCTATTGGACTTCCGGTCGCCAAGGCCGAGCAGACTGGCCGCGCGTGGTCGCTGCACTTGCGCAGATGAACTACGCTGGCCCGATATGCTTGACCGCAGAATATAGCGACGTCTCAGCCGTTGACCGGCTGATCGTGCAAGACCTAGAGTATCTTCGTTCGCTTTCCGACACCGCCACATAGCCAAAGCAGCAAGGGCAACTCCTACGAGACGAATGCTTCTCGGTTGGACTATGATCGCGGCGTGCGGCTGATATTGAACAGTGAAGAGGATGACCGTGCGGCGCGCACGCAGCCATCACGGACAACAGCCGGAAATTCACGGCTAACCAAATGAGCGCGGGTAACGCGGAACTGCAGATGATCGGCTCGGACACACTGCCATCCGAACGTTACAGATTCCGCTAGGGCCGCCAGATGAGTGACTCGCCGCCCAACTGGGCAAGCTCGACCCGCCAGGGGGTGAATTTGAGCAGGCCGAAGTAGGGATGATCAATCGAACCGTAATGCGGTTCCGGATCAAAACCAAGCGGCGGCGGAGTTGCTCTGTGCAACTCCCATATCCGTAGCTTCTCGTTCTCGTCGTCGACCCAACGTGCGACTGCATCTACATAGACGGGCCGATCAGGGTCATCAATATAAGAAATCGAAACATATGGGTTCACGGCCAGATGCGTCGCCTTATGCGACTTGGGCCAAGAAATCGCCCAGCCGACGACACCATTCCACACCAGGTGCATAATGCGCGAGCGCGGACGGCCAACCCGATCGACCGTAGCCACGTTGCAATAGACGGCCCGCTCAATGCGCGCCATCAGTTCCGATTGCATGTCATCGAATGCAAAGACTTCTTGGGCCACAGAGATTCGTCAATTCGGTACCGCTATAGCTTGTCCACTAGGCCGTCGATTCCGTCAAGAACACCGTCGAGCAAACCGGCCTTCTTGCCGTTAGCAGATTTACCCGATGTGCCGTTGCTGCGGGTGGCCTTTGCCTTCGTCGCACTCGCCGAGCCGGTGAAGTCCTCATTGGATGTAGTGTCGAAAGGCAGACGGTAACGTTGAAGCCAGTAGGCAGCATAGCGCGCTTGCGTGACGCGTACCTTGAATGTGATGTATTCACCGGCCACTTGCCGGCCCCATACGATCACACCCTTTTCTTCGAGCATGCGTCGCACTTGCACTGCACTCCATCCTACGTCCACCGGTATCAAGAACTCCACAGCAGGACCATTGCGCAAGCCTCGGAAAAATGATATGGTAGGGGAGACAATATCGCATCCACTCACGACATCTACTATTCCGTCTAGCATATGGGTTCTCCTGACACTTCTACGCGCGGAATCTATACACGCATATTAGAACATATGTTCTAGTGCTACACAAATCATCCCCCCGGCACGTCCTGGCGTCGCGCCATTGCGTCGTCGACGTCGTGCATGGCGGCCCGCAATCCACCCATATTGTCGGCTGCCCAAGTAATGAACATGGGTGAACTCAATTGGTCGTAGAC
>JBJYXA010000539.1:0-4476 GCA_046259705.1 Caldilineaceae bacterium | reverse complement strand
TTTGAGACATGTCCACCCGCGTCCCGCCGTTTGGGATGATCTGCTGGTCGGATTAGGAGGTGCAGCATGAAATCCCCAGTCCCGTTCTTGGCTATTCTCACACTCGCGTTCGGAGCACTGTCTGCCTGTGATGAGCCTACAGGCCCGGCTGCTGGTCCCACAGGTGAGGCACAGTTCCGCGTGTACCCTGTGCACGTGGAGGCTGTGTGCACATCCGGACAGACCCTTCTCTGGAATGAAGCCACCAAGGAATGGACGTGCGGGAACTGTCCAAAGCCATCTCAGAAGCTGGACATACTCGCGTCCATGCCGCTTTTTGGTCCGAATCAATGGCAAGTGGTCGCTGCTAACCCGACGCAGGTTGAAAGAGAAGTACAGATCTGGGCGCTCTGTGGCAGGGAGATCGATGGCGAATGGCTGACATACTTCGTCCAGAGAGGATACACGGTGCCACCCGACGGGCAACCCCGACCTTACGTGGCTTCATGCGAGTTTAGCGGAAATGCACCGCCAGGGAGGTTGACGGGGGGCGGGTTCTCCATCCTCAAGGACTACGTGCCCGGCGAGTTCTGAGACGTGGCGCCCGGTTCCGGACCGGCCGGGCGCTTCGCCTTCCAGCTACTGCCGCTGCACTTCCCAGAACACATGCCGAAGCACGATGGAGTTCGAGTCACTGAACGTCCAGCGTTCGTGAACCACGCCGGAATGCGTCCCGTAAGGCTCAGCGTCAAGGAGCGCGCACAGACTCGGACAGCACAACACGCCTCGCCCGAGTCGGTCTCGCTGCGTTCACGGCGACGGCCCGGTTTGCGGATTCGACATTGTATAAGGTGAACCCACAAAAGTAGATTCGTAGGTGCCGCCCCTTACATCCCACGTTAACCCCCCAGAAGTGCCCGTGCCGTCGCATTCTGGCAGACCCCACATCAAGTCACCTTGCACGCAAGTGTGAGCAATACCAATACCGTGCAACAACTCGTGGACCATAATCCGGTCTGGACCAGTAGTCCCGGCAGAGGCGCTTAGGTCATCGACCGCTGCGGACACGAGTCCGATCCCCCTGCGCCCAGACCCAGCACGGTTCGGAATGTCGCTCTTCAGCGGAACCGTTGTATATACAGCCAGTAGCTTCGTTCTCGTGCTGCGGGCATAGTACGCGGAAAGAACAACCGACAGCAGCCCGTTTGAATCGCTCCAGTCCTCGCACAGTCTCACAAACGTGATGTCCGGTCTTCCTCCATCGAATGTGTCGATCCGCCAACCTGCGCCTGCTTGATTGTTCACCCACCTCTGCAGGCGCCAGAAGCTAGCCGCAATTCTGCCGTCGAGGTCCCAGTCTGCCTGGCTTGCGCAAGGTACGGCATAGACCAAGTGGACCTGGTTCCCACTTACCTCGTCCGGGCGATCCGCATAGGCTCTTCCATCGACGGGCCCGTCGACCGCAAAGACAAACTGCTCGGTCCCCGTAGCTCCACGGCTGTCGGTGACCTCCAGCGTGATCCTGTGAATGCCGGCAGACAAGGTGCTCACAAGGAGTCTGCTTCCCGTGCCGATCAGCCCATCGCGATCCGATATCCACCGATATGCTTCTCCCGGAACGACACCATCTTCCCCATCTCTGCCGAGACCCGTAAACAAGACGGACTCGCCAAGGAGACTGGTGCGTTCCGATGGCTCAGGAGAATACACGATCGCGGTGGGACTAGTGTTCGGACCTGTGGATGGACGAGGCGTCGTAGTCTGCTCGGGCGCCGTCGCGCTGTCGCTCTTGCAGGAAACGACCAACATGGAGAGGAGCAAGACGCTCGGTGCGACCCAGGTCAACGCTCTAGAACGCCTGAGGGGGGGTACGAGCGAAGTCGAGTATCGTCACCGCGACGAAGATTTTTTTCGCCCGACTTGGACCACACACCTTCAGCATACACGTTCCCTCCACCTGACGGACTGAAGCGCCCTGTACTCCCTGAAAATCGTGACCGCCTCCAGGCTGCGAAGGGACCGTCAAACTGGCGTCATATGACTACGTCGACCCGTGAATTCCCGCCTGTTGCCGCTGCACTTCCCAGAACACGTGCCGCAGCACGATGGAGCTCGAGTCCGAGAACGTCCAACGTTCGTGAACCACGCCGGAATGCATCACGTAAGGCTCAGCGTCAAGGAGCGCGCACAGAGACTCACCGCGGCTGTTCCGGTACATTGACGGGCTTGTGAAGCCGTGCTGGGCCGCCCAGGACTCAGCCGCGGCGTGCGTCAACACCACGTCTCTAACTTGAGCGGGTTCTTCCGAACCGCGGGCATAATGGCTCATGAGTTACATAGAAAAATCCACAGTGGGAGCACCGCTCCCGGCCGTCTGCCCAGTTGCGAGCCCACATTGGCATTGTCTCTTGTGCGTCAGCACCGGGATATCCTGGGTTTTGTGCGCGTCGAAGGTCGTCGTAAACGTCGTATGCCATTTGCTTCGTGAATACCACGAAATCGCCAAACTCTGCGAAGTGATCTGAGTCCAGCAGTTTCCACGACCGCTGCGCCGCAATATCGCAATCGCCCCGCCTGAAAGTCTCTTGCCTCAGGTTCCTATTCTCATCCTCTAGCTCAGCAACCCTCGCCCTCAAGCGTTCAACCTCATCCTTCACGGTTCCACCTCCACGGAAAGCCCTTCCGATTTCGCAAACTTGAGCAGCTGCGGCGCATAGCGGCGGTCACAGAGCAGCGCTTCACCGTGCCAGACACCGGAAGCGTTCGCCTGCAGCCAGTCCGCGGCCTTATCGGTGCTGGGCACGATCAGCACGAGCGACGGCGGATAGGGCGCTTCCGGCACGTGTTCCGGGTGCCTCACGTGGATGTCCGAGTTTATGGGGCTGAACGGACTGTAGTCGACCCAGTATGCCGAAGCTCTGAAATGATCGGTGCAGCAAGCAACAGAGCGGCCGGAATAATGCAGAGGTCGATCGGAACCCGCCTGATACTGATTAGCGCGAACGCGAACGATGAGACACACAAGGTCAATAGCGGACGATTCCAGTCGAAGGTCTTTCTCGTCAACATGGATTTCGCAACCATCGCTTGCGGAACTGCAAGTATGGCGAAGTCGTGGAGATGAATGTGTGGGACCAAGAATACTGTTCCGAACACTAACAATGACAAGTGTATCGGGGTAAGCCGATTTCCGAGCTTTGCCCACCAAGCAGAAGAGCCGCCAATAAGGACAACCCACGCCAGCAAAGCGTACCAGAAGAGCCCTGCTGGAAGCTCCTTGCCGACCGCCCTGGAAAGGAAGCCCAAGAGGTTGGGCATCCCAAGTCGTCCTGACACGACGGCATCCGCGCCAGTCAGCTGAACTATGCGCGCGTAGTCCTCGATACCCTCTGATCCCAAGGCCAAGTATGAAAGGAGCGACAGAACAGCGGTGCCCAAGACGAATCCGGCAGCCGTCCCTCGCCTGGCAAATAGGAAGGGAATTACAAGCGTCAACGCCAGATGAGGTCGAATTGTGGCAAGTGAGAGAGCAAGCCCAGAGAGCACGAATCGGTCAGAGGAAAAGAGGACCAACCAGCCGGCAACTCCTAAGAATAGCAGAAATGTGTCTTGCCCATGGAGGACCGAGAAAATGACGGGAGCGAAGGTAAGCAGACTCAGGCGAACCGAGAATAGCTCAGATTGCTCAACACCCAAACGCGAATATCCGTGTGACAACGCTAGACTGCCGACCAAAAAGATAAGCAGCGACGCCATAATCCACAGAGTGAACGCTGCATCAAAACTGAGTCGGGAAACGGGCTTCAAGACTGGTACGAGATATGGTGGGTGATTAAAGGGTAATAGGTCACTTCTTGACAATTGCCTACCCAATATGTCGCTCTGAGCCTCAATCTGCGCTTGCACCGAGTACAGTTCGCCGTAACCGGCTGAGTCAGCAACTCGACCAGCCGTAACCTGAATAATGAAATCGGGAATATGGACGATGCCCGCCTCTGGCGTCGGTGGTCGTGAGAGCGTGAACGCAAGCACGGACTGAAGCAGAGCGAACAGCAACAGTACGCGACTTCGGTTCATATACCCGCCACTGAGGTGGAACACTGCCTGGAATCCTGTCGACTTCGGGACTCCGAGACTGGCCAGCGGCAGGAGCCTCTTAGTCGCAGAGCAGTCAGCCGACAGGCGCCTACAGGCACAGCTGGCTCGAGGCCCTCTTCACGATTTGCTCACGCGCTTCCACGGCTGGGGCCGCCGTGTCCTCAAAGTCTATGCCCAAGGTCCTTCATCCGACAGCACATCCTCGAGCAAATTACCACCGCGACGGTGTTGTATCGACCAGGCCGCACGCCGAAGCTCGTCCGCCTCCTGGTGGCAATGCCGCGCCTCCTGTTTCAGATGCGCCTCCCGCAGCCTCAGCACGCGCTCCCGGCTCAACAGTTTCTCAACGTCCGACATGTTCGCCTCCCATTTCGGCCGCTTCCGTCTGGAGCGGAACAC
>JBJYXA010000538.1:0-3281 GCA_046259705.1 Caldilineaceae bacterium | reverse complement strand
GCGAGCCCGCCTCCGCTGAAAAAATTCAGCAGATTCAGCAGCATGTTCGCGTCGTCACCACGGAACAGCGAATCCAGCGCTGCGCGATCTACGCCAGGCAGCGGTATATGCGCGGCAAAGCGATAAAGAAGAATAATGCCAGTCGTAATCAGCAACTTCTCTCGAAGGTCTGGTAGGCGAAAGGCATTTCGTACGGCGTCAAGCATCGAATAAGTCTCCCTCACGATAACCCGCGCCCGCGAAGGGCATCCCCCGGTGCGGAGCGCGGGTCATGTCGCCGGCCCTATGAACGGGGCAGACGCTTGTCCACTTCGTATGGCAGAATTTCCACCGATCCACCAGCCGCTTCGATCTTCTCGCGTGCGCCGGCACTGATTCGGTGTACTTGGATCGACAAGGGCTTGCTGATTTCGCCGCGGCCAAGAACGACCACCGGCTCCTCAGCACCGGTCAGACCGGCAGCCGCCAAACTCTCGAGCGACACGGACGCGCCTGAATCGAAGATGCGGTCCAGCGAATCAAGGTTCACTGGCGTATAAACCACCTTGAACTTGTTGTTGAAGCCACGCATCTTCGGCAATCGCTTCACAAGCGGAAGCTGACCGCCTTCGAACGTCAGGGGGACGCCGCCGCCGGATCGCGAGTTCTGTCCCTTAATGCCGCGGGTACTGGTTTTTCCCTTACCGGAACCTGTACCACGACCTACTCGCTTGCGCTTTTTCGTCGAACCTTCTGCAGGGCGCAGGTCATGCAATTTCATTGTGCAATTTCCTTAGCTACGATTTGCGCAGTTCCGTTTTGAGCGCCAGCATTTGGCGCAATCCAAAAAAGGCGCGCTATGCTTCTTCCACCTCAAGCAAGTGTGAAACCTTGTTGATCATGCCTCGAATCGCAGGCGAGTCTTCTTGCTCGACCGTCTGATTCAGCTTGCTGATGCCCAGCGCACGAACAGTCGCCTTTTGGGACTTCTGTTTTCCGATCGGGCTACGCACAAGCGTGATCTTCAGCGTCGCCTTCTTCTTGCTAGGCATACTTCTCCTCCTTGTGCCAGAACGGAGCCAACTGGGCGGAGTCCACGCCTCGGCGTTCGGCTTCGACTTTGTAATCCTGCAATTCCTGGAGGCCGGCGAAAGTGGCCTGCACAACATTCAGGATATTGTCGCTACCGAGCGACTTGCTCAAAATGTCCTTAACGCCGCAGGCTTCGACGACGGCGCGCACGCCTCCTCCGGCGATCACACCTGTGCCGGGGCTCGCGGGTTTTAGCAGCACTTTGCCGGCACCGAAGCTGGTCTCGACAGAATGCGGGATCGTCGTGCCCAGCAGCGAGATCTCCACCATACTCTTGCGAGCACGGTCAGCAGCCTTGCGGATTGCTTCGGGAACGCCGCGCGCCTTACCGACACCGACACCAACTTTGCCCTTCTGATCACCTACAACGACGACGGCTCGGAAGGCAAAGCGCCGCCCGCCCTTCACAACCTTAGCCGTGCGAGCGATATGCACGACTCGCTCATCGAACTCGTCGCGCTCTTCCCGTTCTCGCCGATCTCGTCTGTCATCACGTGCCATGAATACTCTCCTGATCGTGCCTAGAATTCGAGTCCGGCTTCGCGCGATGCTTCTGCCAGAACCTTCACGCGGCCGTGATACGGATAACCGCCGCGATCGAACACAACCGTTTGGATGCCCTGGGAGGAAGCACGCTCAGCGACGACACGGCCGACTGCCTTCGCGCGATCCTCGGCCGACATTTCGACCAAAACAGCGCGCAGATCCTTGTCGAGTGTGGACGCAGAAACTAGTGTCCGTCCAGATACGTCGTCGATTACCTGGGCATAAATATGCTGGTTGCTTCGATATACATTTAGCCGCGGTCGCTCGGCGGTTCCCGACACCTTACGGCGTACGCGAGCATGACGGCGGTCGCGCGACTGTGTGCGGTTCAATTTCGCCATCTTCTAATCTCCTACCTTGCTTTAAGCGGACGCCTTGCCCGTCTTGCCGGCCTTCATGCGAACGTACTCGCCTGCATACCGAATGCCCTTGCCCTTATAGGGTTCGGGGGGGCGCGCCATACGCACTACCGCAGCCAGTTGTCCCACTTCCTCTTTGTCGATACCCGCGATAGTAAACGAGCGGCCGTCCTTCTCCACATTAAAGGAAATCTCCTTGCTGGTTGGCTCGAAGATGACCGGATGGCTCTTCCCCACCTGCAGAACCAGGTTGTCGCCCTGCTTCTCAGCGCGATAGCCAACGCCGTGCACTTCTAGTTTCTTCGAGAAACCATCTGTGACGCCAACCACCATGTTGTTCAGCAGCGCGCGGGTCAGCCCATGTTGTGCCCGATGCTCGCGTGAATCAGTTGGCCGTTTCACAACAATCTCGCCGTTTTCTTCGACGAGTTCCATCTCTGGATTCAACTTAGCTTCCAGCGTTCCTTTGGGCCCCTTAACCGTCACGCGATTGCCGCCGGCCACATTGATCGTCACGCTGGAAGGTACGGGTATCGGATTTCGTCCTACTCTTGACATGATGAACTCCTCTCGAATCTGGTCTTGTCTAGCTCAGCTCGACCCCGGAACTTGGGGCCTGCCGAATACCAGATTCCGACCTACCATACGTTGCAAACGACCTCGCCACCGACGCCCATCTTGCGCGCCTGGCGCCCGGTCATGATCCCCTGTGGCGTCGAAATTATGTTAATTCCGAGCCCGCTGCGCACCCATGGTATCTCGCGAAAACCTGTGTACTCACGCCGTCCTGGTTTGCTCACGCGTTCCAAATCAGTGATTACAGGACTGCCGTCTCTACTGTACTTGAGTCGGATGACCAGGTTAGGCTGTGGTTTGTCCTCAGTCACACCGTAAGCGTCCACGAAGCCTTCTTCGGTCAAGATACGAGCAATGTCCGCTTTCATGCGCGAGCTAGGCATCACTACCTGATTATGTTTTGCGGTGGATGCATTTCGAATTCGCGTCAGCATATCCGCAACTGGATCACTCTGCATTTTCTTTCATTCCTCCGGCTACTCTTGCAAGCTCCTGCAAACTTATCTGACTGCCCAAGTCAGCATTAGCTGTTGGGCCCTGCCTTACCCACCATCGAGACGGGTAGATTGCAGAAAATCGTAGTTAGCAGCCGCCGCATATGTGATTGAGCGCACACGCCTGCGCGGGCGCCACCAACCAGCATGTACAGCTTATTGGCTTACCAGCTCGACTTCACTACACCTGGCAGGTTGCCGCGCAACGCCTCTTGCCGAAAACAGATACGGCACA
>JBJYXA010000537.1:0-6087 GCA_046259705.1 Caldilineaceae bacterium | reverse complement strand
GGCTTTCGGTAGAGCAACACCCCGGCGATACGGTCTCGCTTTTCCAGGCCGAAGCGATGGTCCGAGCGGCTGAGGTTCGCACAGGTGCGCGTCCCTGGCGTAGGACCGACTTGCTGGCTGAACGCATTGCGCAGCACAGGATCGCACGTGAGGTAGAAGAAGCGAAAGTGCTTCGTGCCCAAGGTCGAGTGGAACAGGTTCAAGCCCGTTTGGCTCAGGTAGATCAGGAACGGGGCGAATGGGCTCAGCGGGTTGCTGAACTGGAAGCCGATTACCAGACGCGAAACCGTCCGGAGCGGCCTCACAGCCGTCTGGCGCAGGCGCGACGCAAGTTGGGTGTACGAGAGCGACGACTCGAGCGTCGGCGCGGAGACCTGGAACGCGCCCAAAAGTGGCTGGAAAGCCGTGAGGCCAAGTTGGCCATTGTGCGAGCTGAGTTATGGGGGCTGGAATGTCGACTGGAGCAATTCATTGCCGACAACGATGCCAACCCCGCGCCGATTCGGGCGATCTTTCGCCTGGACGCCGGGTTTGGCAGTGGTCCGAACGTGGCTCTACTCATCGAGATGGGCTACGAGGTCTATACCAAGGCCAAGAACCATCAAGTCGTTCGAGCTCTGCGTCGGCGGGTGTCGCCTTCGACCTCTTGGACACGCGTGGGCAAGAATGCGGAGATGGCCAGTTGGGCAAACGAATATATCACCAACTGTCCCTATCCCTTGGATGTCGCTCTGGAACGGTTCCACACTGGCTCCAATATGCGTCACGCTGCTCTCTTGCACTACGGTGACGACGCCGTGACGACAGACCTGGCAGGATGGTTTACCTTCTATAACGGTCGCCAGACGATCGAGGCGGGAATCAAGGAGGGCAAGAACGTCTTCCAGATGCACCATTTGAAAGTCCGCTCATCTGCTGGGCTGATGATTCAAGAAGAGTTTGCCGTCTTTGCCGCTAATTTCGTCCGCTTGGCTGCTGCGTGGCTCTACCAGACTTGCCCCGATGCCCCGCCTCCATTTGATCGCGCGCAGGCGAGTGTCAAGCAGATGGTGAGCATCGCTGCGAACACGTCGGCCTGGGTGATTAGGCAGCCTGGAGGCTGTTTGTTAAGGTTCACAGAATTGAGTGCGTTTGCAGGTATCGAATTGGTGATTCGCGACGCAGCGCCAATCCAACTGGCCCTGCCGCTGTTCAAAAGTTGTGTTTTTTCGCCGATATGAACGATTCAATCGCTGGTTGCACAAACGTTACGCTCGAACACGGTAACCCGGTGGAATTCGAGAAGTGAGTAGACCGTCAAGAACTTGGCATCGCGCGTCAGGTAAAGTACACCGACATCACCCGATACGACGGACTCGCTCGTCCAGGTCTCGCCGCCATCCATAGTACGCAGGGCTACCACGCTGGTCTGCCCGCCACCCACCAAGCTCAGAACGATCACGCCGTTTTCAGCATCGGAAAAACGTATGGCCGCTGTGGGAAGATCGGAAGGAGCGAGCATCATCTCCCCATACGCCCCCATGTCCAACTGAACGGACGACCAGTTCTCACCGCCATCCTGGGTCGTGTATAGGACGCCATCCTCAGACAGAATATACCCGTCATCGGCCGTCCGGAGCGAGAGCGCCACGATGTCTATTCTTTCGGGCAGCTCCACCTCTTCCCAGGTCTTGCCGCCATCTGTGGTGGCGTTGAGCTTGAGGAGGCCATAGACCCAACCCGTCTCTGCGTCTGCAAAGCTAACCATGCAGTTTCGCCCACCAACGCCTTCCGAGTTTTCCCAGGTTTGTCCGCTATCTGTGCTCACCGCGATATTGTTCATACCGCACTGCCAAACTGTTTGGACATCCACGATGTCCAGTCCGTACAGTCAGCCACCGCTGCTTTCAGCCATCGTCCAGGTCTGGCCGCCGTCGGTGGTATAGTGTGCCCTACCTTCCGTCGCCTCGCCGCCAGTGTAGCCGACCCTGGCATCGAGAAACGCGGCCATACGCAGGGTTTGTTCCACTTCCAGGTCGAGTACGGCCTCCCATGAACCCGAGACTTCCTCTGTCGGCACTTTATCGGCCGGCGGCTCGGTCGCAGCGGGTGGCGGTTCGGTGGAAGCTGGTGGCGTGGTGGGCGTACAGCAGGCTGCCAACAAACTTGCCAGCAGCAAGACTAACGCACCGAGATACTTTACTTTTTTCATTTTGCCTCCTTTAACACAAGATCGAAAAGATAATTATCCTCATCCTTACACGCGTTCGAGGAATCTAGATGGCAAAGACCCCGGCGAGCGCCGGAGGCTTTGCCAAGGAAGAAACTGTCACGAGACGAGTGTGCTCAAGAACCTGCCTCCAAAATCTCGGCTACCCTACCCTAACCGCCGTCATCCACCACATAGCGGAGCACGGTGATCTCACCGATGTTGAGGAAAGATGCAACCGTCAGGAGCATGCCGTCGTGCGTCAGGTACGGTTTGCCGATCTCGGCCGGGATCGCTTCCTCCTCCCACGTCTGGCCGCCGTCTATCGTGCGCAGGGCGACGATCTTGCTCTCTCCACCGCCCGCGAGGCTCAGAACGACGAGCCCGTGGTTGGCGTCGAGGAAACGCATGGCCGCTGCAGCGAACTCATCAGAAGGCATCAGCCTCATCTCCCCGTACCTTTCTTCCAGACCCAAGCTCTGAGATGACCAGCTTTCACCGCCATCCGGCGTGATGTACAGATTGCCGGCACCATCCAACACGTACCCTTCGCCGGGCGCGCGGAGGGAGATTGCGGCGATTTTCGTCGCCCCGTCCGGCAGGGGTACTTCCTCCCAGGTCGCCCCATCCGTCGTCGCAATGAGCTTGCCGCCGGTGACGGCCCATCCCGTCCGAGCATCCGGGAAGCTCAGCGGGCAAAAGCCAGGGGTGGTCTTGTAAGCCGTCTGCTCATTCCACGTCTGGCCGCCGTCGGCGCTCATGCGAATGCCGCCCGGCGTGGAGAACGACGCACCTACCATCCTCCCACACACCCAGACCGTCTGGGCATCCACGATCTCGACGCCGTAGAGACAGCCCCCGCTGTCCTCAGCCATGGTCCAGGTTCCAGACCCGTCCGTGGTATAGTGAGCCTTGCCAGCACCCGTGGCACCGCCGGTGACGCCAAAGGTCTCGTCGAGGAATGCCGCCATCCTCACCGGCTGCTCGACCTTTGTCTGGAACGCGACCTGCCACTCTCCCTTGGGCACGTCCGGGGCGGAAGCTGTCAGCGATGCGCAGCCAACCATCGAAACCGGCAGCAACAGGACCGACAAGATAATAACCGCAAATACCAACCGTTGTTTCATTTTGAAATTACCTCCTCAGAACCACTTTTCTGTCCCAGGCGCTGCACCGATAGCAGTGGCAGTCCCAGGTCTCTGACACGCGCCAACACGCCGTGCAGCGCCACCTGGTCGGCGACAGTGCCGTTCAGGACGGTGACGATTCTGCCATCGTCGCCGCTCTCAACCGTGATCGCCATGCCGTCAAACCAGGTTGACCAACCTTCACTGAGCCTCCCTTGTACCTCGATCCGGTACGCAACCGGAGCATCCACGTTTAGCCTTTGTCGATTGCTTCGCATCGTTCTCCTAAACAGCCACTGAGATCCTGTAACACATGGCCTTGTGCCCGTCACCCGTAAGGGGCTAGACTGTATTTTCGGAAAGGGTCTAAGGGTAAAAGCAGGTTGCCGAGCACACTCAATGTACCAGACAACCGGTCTTATTGTCATCACCCTTGGGTATGATACGGGGTACTATTCCCTTGAATGAGGTTTTGGGAAAAACAGAGGATTTGCCCGTCAGTCGATCAGCCCCAACTCGCGCGCGCGTGATGCCGCTTGGGTGCGCCGGGCCACCCCCAACTTGCCAAAGATGTGGGTGATGTGCGTTTTGACGGTGTTGACGGTGATGAACAGCTTTCGCGAGATTTCTTGGTTAGATGCGCCCAACGCGACGAGCTGCAATATCTCGCGCTCACGCGGGGTGAGCGGCTCGATAAGTGGAGAGGTTTGAGGTTGAACAAGTCGCTCCCCGGTATCACGCTTCTGCGCTTTAAAAACCGCGAGGAGTTTGCCGGCATATCTCGAGCGTGGTGCAGCCCGGCGCAGCAACGCGACCATCGGCCCGCCCTCTCCATCAAGAAAGGCCTCCCCCACAAAGACGCGGGCATAGCCCTCCGGCTCGGCCAGGGTCAGTGCGTGCTGCATACAGGCAAGCGCCCGCTCGATATTCCTCTGGGCTTGCAGGGCCAGCGCTTGCAGGATCAAGACCTCGATCTCCCATCCAAGCAAGCCATCGTCTCGCGCGAGGTCGAGCTGCCTATCCAGAAATTGGAGGAGGGATGGCAGATCGGATAATTCGGACGTGGATCGCCTGTGGTGTTGGGCCAGAATCACGCGGGCCAGGGTAAGCTGTTCCGCATCATACTCGCCGCCATCGCCGTCCAACTGCGTGCCCAACCCTTGCGCCCACCGGACCGCGTCATCCAGATAGCGCGGGTGGCTATCTACCTGGCTGAGCCAGGCGCGCGCCCGAAAGGCAGCGACCAGCCCAGCGCTTTTTGGCCGTGCTCGCTCCGCCCGCTCCAAAAAATCCAGAGCCTGCGCTGGCTCTCCCTGGATCCGCTTGATGGTGGCCATCTCGATGTAGCCCCATTGTTGCTCTTGACGAGCGCTGGTCAACTCGAGCATCGCCAGACCCTTGGCCAGCATATCGGCCGCCTTTTCGAACTCGCACCACTCGGATAGAACGCCGCCCAGGGTGATATAAACGGTACCCGCGTAGGGTACCGCACGTCCCCCTGCCATTCTAGAAATAGATTGCAGTCCTTTTCGACAGATTTCCGCCGCATCGTGCAGCCGTCCATCCATGCACGCGAGCACCGCCCGCCTCCCAACCCCACCGGAGGCATTGAATAGATCGCTGCTAGCCAGGCCGATTTGTTCAGCTTGCTCAAAAGCACGACTGGCAGCTTCTTTGTCGCCAAGTCTCGAGTAGGCAACACCAAGGTTATAGGCCAGGGCGCTGCGGAACATCAGGTCATCCTCAGGAAGGCTCTCCAGAACCTGTGACGAGAGGTCGATGATCGTTTGAGGGTCATCGCCACGGAACTGGGATAGATACGCGCGGAACTTGGCGATAAAGCCGGTGACCACGTTGCGAGGAGGCCCGTCCGATAGCTCCGCCTCTGATCGCAATGCCAAGGCAGCGTCGGCAGCTTGCAGCCATCGCTCGACAAGAGCCAAGGTTTCAGAAGCCCTAGCAGATTGTCGGCGAGCAAGCATCGTGCATGCGGCATAGACGGCGCAAAGCAGCGGGTGAGCGCGGATGACATCCTCGGGCAGAGCCTTTAGCCAGTTATGGATGAGAACCGTCTCACTGCGATAGAACAAGCTCAACACGTGCCGCTCGATCAACTCGGCGGTATAGGCATCATCGCGCGATGCTAACGCATAGGATACAGCCTCCGAGATCAATCCCTCTCGCTCGAACCATTCGCTGGCCCTCAGGTAAAGCGCGGTGATTTCCTGCGCGCTCGCCGACCGCTCCAGCCTGTGACGGAGCAAGTCGGCAAAGAGACGATGGTAGCGATACCAGTGGCGTTGGGTATCCAACGAAACGGTGAAAAGGTTAGTCCGTTCGAGATCGTGAAGTATCGACCGGCTGCCATCTCCGCCTACGACGGCATCGCACAGCGAGCCGCACAATCGCTCCAGGATCGACGTTTGCAGCAAAAAGCCATAGATGCGAGGAGGTTGGTTTTGGAGTACCTCTTCGACCAAATAGTCCACAACGTAGCGGTCGTCGCCGGCGAAGGTGGTGACGAAGCGATGTTTGTCATCTATGCCCTGCATAGAAAGCGCGGCCATTTGCAGCCCGACAATCCAGCCCTCGGTTCGATCCTCCAGGGCAACGGTGTCCTCGCGCGATAAGCCCAGGCCCATGGTCGTGTTGAGGAACTCGGCCGCCTCTTTGACAGTGAAGCGCAAGGCCTCCGCACGTATCTCGTTCAGTTCCGCACGGCCTCGGCGGTGAGCCTGGAAGAGTGGGGGATCGGCACGGGTGATGACGATC
>JBJYXA010000536.1:1454-18919 GCA_046259705.1 Caldilineaceae bacterium | reverse complement strand
CTGTTCATTACCGTCCGCGACATTATGACGCCGCAACAAGGAATTGACTGGGTGTCCATCCTTGGCCAATAGCGCCACGAATGACATGACAGTTCATGGTAAACCCGTAACGTCCATGCCACTAACGTCATCGAAGACAATCTAATGGACGACCTTAAGAATCATCCAGATGTGACCGGGCCGTCCCCGGCGGGTGTGCCGCCTCAGGCGCGTTCTCTGGGCTCGCGCCGTTGTCCCAACTGCGGAAACCAGGTGTCGGCACATACCAGCGTATGTCCCGCGTGCGGTGAGGGCTTGAAGGATCGCTCGGACCGGGTGCGTTGCCGTTACTGCGGCGAACGCTCATCGGCTGAGCTAACCGTCTGTCCCTTTTGTGGGCGTGAGTTGAAATCCGCGCCACCTCGTGCGTTCACGTGGGGTATCCCCATAGGATTGGTGGCGCTGGTGATGGTCTTGCTGATTGGGCAGGTAAGCGCCGGCCGCAACCCCCTCGCGTGGGCAGAGGCTCGATTCAGTGTCGAGGGCCAGCCGGCGGGAGACCAAGTGGGGAAGGGCTTGGTCGTAGTGGTTACGCCGGCGGCTGCGCAGGCCGATGCCGCCACGAATCAGGCGGTCGCCGACAGTCAAGCGGGCACCGAGAGTCAGGCCGACGTACTCGTGCAAACCGACGTCGCAGTGGATCCAGCACCCAATGTCGAGACAGTGGCAGAGGCTGCCCCTGGCGGCGACGCACAGGCCATCACCGCACCTGAATCGGCATCGGAAGTTGTACCAGCGGCAGAGGTTGCGAATTCGAATGAAGCGGCCCAGTTGAATCAAACGGCGACGGAAGAGCCTGCGGGAGGCGCCGCAGAGACGGTACCTGTGAGCAATGCGGCAGTTGCCCTGTCTGCTGTTGCTGCACAGAGCGCGCAACCGGCTGATGCTTCTGTAGCACAGGCCGCGCCGGAACCGGAAGAGACAGTTGCCGAATCGGACGTCTCCGCACAAGCGCAGGGTCCGATCGTGTCGGCGGCGGGCGCCGGGGCAAACTCGGGCCTGCCCACTTCCACGCCGACGAGCACGGGGACGGCTACACCTGTCTCAACGCCAACGCCGTCTCCCACGTCGACGACGGTCGCAACGGCCACACCGGTTCCCACCGAAACGCCTACGCCCGCGCCGATGCCTACCTACGAAATCCAACGCGGCGATACGTTGATTGTCATCGCAAAGAAAAATGACGTACGCGTCGACGATTTAATGAGTGTCAACGATATCAGTGCTGCCGACGCGTTCTCTATACAGCCAGGTCAGAAATTGTTGATTCCGCTCGAGGGAACAGTGAACAGCGCGGGCTCCGGACCAACCGCTACACCGGAGGAAGTGGAAGTCATAGCGCCTACGAATACGCCCATGCCCACGCCTACCACGCCTTCATTGCGCTTGGACGCACCCATCTTGCGCAGTCCGGAACCAGGTACACCCGTGAGCTGTTCGTCTCCGGCAGCGCTGGCATGGTTGCCTGTGCCCTTCATGCGCGCGGAAGACAGATTCGTCCTGCATTTGGGATTCGTGAGCGGCAAGATGGATGACGGGAGAGAGGTTGTTATCTGGGTGCTAGAACAACCATTCCCTTCGTCCGCAACTTCGTGGGATATGGATGGAAGCCTCTGTTCACTGGCTCCGCAAGAGTACAATCGCAAGTGGCATTGGTATGTGGAGGTTGTCGAGGACGTGGAGGGTGCGTTGAGACCGGTGAGCCCCGCTAGCCAGACCTGGGACTTCACTTGGAACTAGCGTTCATGCGATACGCTTCGCAGCGCAGCTTCCTGATTGGATATATGGTAGATTGGGTAATATGACCGACAAGAATTTTGATTCGGATGGCTTGGATTTCAACATAGAATTTGATGCAGAGAACGGCGACTGGACGATCGAGGAGACCTCGCCAGACGACGAAAGTACTTTGGATGACGATGACCTTCTACAGTCGCCTCCGACCCAGGTGCCGATTGACGAGGTCATAAGCCACCTGTTGGAGCACGATGATCTTCCCGGGACGGCTACGCTTCGTGTCCTGTCGGATCTTTCCAAGGCCGACGCACAGGCCGTCGAATCCCGCTGGCTCGACATCCCACTGCAGCGACGCCGTGAGCTTGTTGCAGGCCTAGTGGAGGATGCAGACGACGACCTACAGCTACATCTGGGCCGCGTCTTGCGTATCGCGTTACACGATCCCGATGCCCAGATACGTCGTATGGCTATCGAGGGTCTGTGGGAAGACGAATCGGGTGACCTCATCGGTCCACTCACGCACCTGCTTCGATCCGACCCTGAGACGGAAGTGCGCGCCGCAGCCGCGGCGGCTCTGGGTGCATTTGTTCTGGCCGGGGAGCTGGACGAGCTGGACGCCACGCTTGCCATGCGTGCAGAAGAGGTCCTTTTGTCGGTGTTGCGCAACGAGGAAGAACCTGTTGCTGTGCAATGCCGGGCATTGGAAAGCATTGCCTATTCCGGAGAAGTAGGGGTGCGCTCCTTTATCGAAGACGCGTACTACTCTCCGTATGAAGAGATGCGCGTTGCCGCTTTGAATGCGATGGGGCGGAGCGCCGACATTCGATGGCGATCGCTCGCCCGGGCTGAGTTGGAGAATCCGTCACCGGCTATGCGCGTGAGCGCGGCCATTGCATGTGGTGAACTCGAAGCCCATGCAGCGATCGACGAGCTGCTGCCCTTGTTGAACGATGAGGAACAAGCGGTCCGGCTGGCAGCCATATTTGCGCTGGGTCGGCTGGGAGGGCGGGCAGCGCGTGATGCTCTACGGGAAGTAGCTGAGAGTGAGTACGAAGAAGAGGCGGCAGCGGCAGCGGACGCACTGGAGGAGATGCTCTTCTACGCCTCGGCGGACGAGATCCCGTTGTTGGAAGAATCTCAAGACGCCGACCAAGGGTCGGACGACGAGCGGTGGGACAGCTGGTTCGGTTCCGACGACTCTGATTTGGGAACGTACGGCTAGTTGAAAGCTGCCATGTGAATCTCAGATTACGCCGATTGGTACGGACCTCAAGTTCCGAGCAATACGCCTTATTTGACCTGGATCAGGTCGAGGATGGCAGCGGCGCGCCTGCAACGATCGGCAAGCTAGATTTGCACTTCACCGGCGAGGGTCTATACGGCACTCTGTTGTTGTGGGACGAGGAAACGAGTAAGCTAGCCGACGAACAGCGCGAAGAAATGGTATATGCCCTGCTGGATGAGCTAAGCATGCCTATGGGCGTTCCCAACGAATACGTGGTAGAGTTTTTTGCGCCGGATTTGGACAACTACAGCGTCTTCCACAATGTTGGGCTTGCAGATGAAACCGAGGATGATGACGAAGACGATTCTGCGATGACCGGCGAAGAAGATGACTTAGGCAACGAGGATCGTCTCGCACCCCCCACCCCGTCCAAAGGCCCAGAAGTGCTTGCGAAAGGCGCTAAGGACCAGGGCGACCCCGAGAAGCGGCTTGTTAACCAACCCTTGGGTGAACCACTGCCTGACTTTGACGTCAAACCTGTGGATTGAGACCAGCACACCATATGACAAACCTCGTTGTGATTGAGAGTTAAACCTACGGAATCCTTCATGAGCCAACCGGAGTATTCACGAGAGTTCCATGATACCCTCAACGAAAGCGCCCGCTTGTTGAGTCAGAATCGGCCCGGCGAAGCCGTCGACCGATTGGAGCCACTCTACGAGCAAGCGCCGGAAAATCCCGACGTCGCTATCAACCTAAGCGGCGCCTATATCCTGCAACGCAAATGGGATAAGGCTGTCGAAATGTTGAAGTCAGCCGTGGAGACGAATCCCGAAAACGCCATGCTTTGGACCAACCTCGGCGCTGCCCAATTGGGTAGGCTGGAAGTGGCCGGTCCGAAGCAGCAAGAACGGGCCATGGAAGCCTATTGGCAGGCGTTGAGAGTAGACCCGCATGCCCCCAATGTTCACTATCATCTCGGTTTGATTTACAAAGAACGGGGTGAATTGACGCGCGCATCCGCCATGTTTCAGCGCGCCGTGGAAGTCAATCCCGCGGACAGAGATGCTCGATACTGGCTGAAACGCTTGACGGTGGTGGGCCTGCATGAGGAATCGAACGACTCGGTCGTAGATTCGCAACGCGGATCCTTGCAAGACGACGTGGACGCTTCAGGGGACCAAGCGATGACCGACGCGGACGAATCATGAGTAGCGGTGTAGGCGGTGTGTCGACGCATGATACGATGCCGGCGTCCGCAGGTATGTGGCCGTCGGAGCCGGCGGCACGGTGGCGCGAGAATCCTCAACGTCTAGCCTGGCTAGTTATCATGGCCAGCTTTGCGCTATTCATGCTTCTGGCCGTCTCCGTCCCGCTGACCATCGGTTACGTGGTGCGTTATGCCACCGTGGATCAGCCCGCGCTGCTTGAACCAACGTTCGGAACGTTGTTGCTGTATCCGTCGGTTAGTGACGAGCCGGTCGCAGTCACCGAAATGCGAGACGACATCGCCGAAGGTAGCCGCATTGTGGTCGCCGACGATTCGTCACAAGGGACTCTCGGACTGGTCGGCGACGAGGACACCGGCGAAATCTTGGGCAGCGTCCAGCTCTATCCTGGTTCCGTGCTCGACGTGGAGCGTATACGCCGGCCGCTGTTCGGGCGTAGCCGTGAACCGTACCGGGTGCGTCTGGAACTGCAACAAGGGCAGACCCGTATATTCACCAATAGCGGAGACCAAAGGCCTCTTGAGGTGAGATTAATCACGCCGCACGGCGCCGTTGATCTGCAGGCCGGAAGCTTCCAGGTATCCGTGACCGAGTTCAGGACGGACCTGACGGTGCGCTCGGGTCAGGCGCTGCTGCAACGCGACGATGACGGCGAACTGGCTGTAGGCAGCGGTCTGCGCGCCTGGATGACGGGTGACGAACTCGCGCAAGCCCCCGTTCCGGCGGGTCAGAATCTGCTGCGCAACGGTGATTTCAGCCAACCCATGGAAGACACGTGGCAAAGTTACGTGGTAGCGGAGAACGTGGAGCCCGGCAGTGTCCGCATCATAGAGCGCGAGGGCCGGCGAATTGCTCACTTTATTCGCCAGGGTGAAGAAGAAGTGCCGACCGAGGTAGGTATCACCCAATCTATCGAGCAGGATGTCAACGTCTACGACTCTCTGTCGATTCAGCTCGACGTGAAGCTGCTGTACCAAAGCCTATCCGGGGCCGGTTATCTGAGTTCTGAGTTTCCCCTGCGCGTCGAGATCACGTACACGGATATTTACGGCAAGGAGTTGACCTGGGGCCACGGATTCTATTTTCGTGACCCGGAAAACGAGAACTGGCGCATCATCAACGGCGAGAAGATCCCTCCCTATGTTTGGTATACCTATCAGTCACCGAACCTGATGGAGCTGCTTGCCGATACGCGACCGGCTCGTGTGAACAGTGTGCGCATCTACGCCAGCGGATGGAACTACCAGAGCATGGTCAGCGAAGCGTACCTATTGGTGGAGTAGCTCGAATTCGGACGAACGACAAGCATGCACTAGCCCCGAATTATGCAGATGACAGACCTTGTGCCAGCTTTCATGCTGGCACTGTTTGTGCCAGTGACAGGAAAACCTAAGCGTTGACCTGGCTACGCCGCCTGTTAGAAAACAAGCGCCTGTTATGGCTGTTCGCCGCGTCGCTGGTCTATTTGCTCCTCGCGATGTACCAGCTCGGACTTCCGGGCCTCCATTATGACGAGGCGAAAGAGGCCGGCGTCAATGCCATGGAATTGATCTACGGCGAGCCGGTCACTGCATTTCGTGGCGCCACGCTGGACATCCTCGGTGCGCATTTCCCGCTCATGGTGCAGGATTACATCGGTGCGCTCAATGTCTATCTGGCCGCGCCCATATTAGCGCTCACCGGTGTGGGCGTGCCCAACCTGCGCGTGCTTTCCGTGCTGACGGGGTTGCTAGCGCTCCTTTTCGCCGAACGGGCGATTTCGGAGTGGCTTGCCTGCTGTGAGGAGCTGGATTCGCGCTCACGCGCTCCCATATCCGTCGGCGGTCTCATCGCCGTCACCCTGCTCGCAGTCTCTCCGTCCTTTGTCTTTTGGAGCCGCCAAGGCCTCTTTGTAACCAACCTAATGCAACCGCTCTGCTTCCTCAGTGTTTGGCAGGGGCTGCGCTGGATGCGCACGGACAAGAGGGTAGCACTAGTAATCTCGGCGTTTGCTGGCGGCCTCGCCCTTTATGCAAAGTTGCAAGCCGTATGGATCATCGCGCCGTTCGCGCTTCTCATGGCTATTTGGTGGGCGATTCTTTGGTCTAGGCAGAGCGGAGATGCACCTACGCTTACGCGAGGTCTATTAGTCGCCTCGACGCTGGCATTTCTTCTGCCGTTGGCGCCGTTTTTCCTGTTCAATATCAAGACCGGTGGCACGCTGATGGCGCTCCTGAGCAACGCAGGGCGCAGCTATTACGGCGTAGACAACCTGCAAGTGTTCGACAATCTGCGCGTGCGCGGCGGCCAGCTGGCACAGGTTGTACGCGGCGAACAGTTCTGGTACTTGGGCGGATCGTACGCCAATGTCGCGGCTCCATGGCTTGCACTGGCCGGAGTCGCTGCCGGCCTTTGGCGATCACCCAGGTGTGTCTTTCCCCCGCTGCTGCTGGTGGGCGTCGCTATGGTGGCAAGCGCCTTCACCATCAGCGACTTGTTTGTCACGCACTATGCGCTGGTGTATCCGTTTGCGATTGCCGCAGTCGCCATCGCGCTCGACCGCGTCTGGCGTTCGTTTGGCGCCAAGACGAACCTTAGCCATGCAGTACGTGCTGTTGTCGGCCTGCTCATTGTCATCTGGTTCGCAGGAAACTTGATCGACAGCCTGAGCTACCATCGCTCGTTGGCAAAAAGCGGCGGTCTCGCCGACCACTCGGATGCGTCGTACCATCTTGCCTACTTCCTCCGTTATAATGGGTTGGGGGCGCCGATCGTTTTGGATTGGGGTATGGATGCGCAGGTGCGCTTTCTGAGCCAGGGCACAGTGGCGCCCATCGAGATCTTTGGCTACGATAGCCTAAGCGAGCCCGACGCTGGATTCGCTGCCCGGCTCGACCAGTTCCTGGGGCATTCCGACAATGTGTATTTGTTGCACGCGCCGCAGTATGTTGTGTTCGAGGGACGACGTGAGGCGTTTCTCGCCGCGGCTGAGCAGCGCGGTCTTTTGGCGCACATGATACAATCATTTGAGCAGCGTGACGGGCAGGTCCTGTACGAGCTGTGGCGCGTGGAGTGAGGCGAAGGCCGGCAAACCGACCGAGTAGGTTGCGCTGCTGAATGGATTTTGCAAGTTATGTTGACGTGGCGTTCTTCGGGTGCTACAATCCTAGTGGCTCTAGCCCGATTCAGGCGCCGGGCTCTTGAGCAAGGAAACGCTTCAGGTCCGAATCCGTAGACAATAAGCCTTCTGCACGGGAAGAAGGTTTATCACATATCAACTTTTGGAGAGCAGGTACGTGCATCTCTCTGACCGAGAATTCAGCCGGCAACACGAACTGGGGCCGGACCATCCGGCGCTGAATACGCGCGCTGGTCAAATCCTGCACGAACCGCCGCGCACAAAACGACGCACGTTCAATATCCTCGTACGCGCGGAAACGACGCCGTTGCTGGTACTATCTTTTGCCTTAGGCGCCATTCTGGCCTGGTGGGAGAGCGCCAGCGTGGACCCGCTGGCGCTAGGTATCGGGCTAATCGGCGCGGTCAGCGCGGGTTGGGCATTCAACGCGTCCAGCGATTTCTACGCGGACAAATACAGAAGAACAGCCGAGGCAAAAGCGGTGCAGGATCCCCTGTACACGGGCTTCGGCCTGATTCGTCGTGGTATCGTACCCCAGGCGCTGGTGCGCGACATTGTCCTGCTGCTCATGGCGATCTTCGTGGTCTGCATCGTTTGGCTCACCTGGCTGGCCGGATGGCCCATACTCTATTTTGCGGGGTTGGGCGTGTTGGCGGGTGGGGCCGTTCTGCTGTTACCGTTTATCTCTGGCTACAGGAGTTGGGGTATCGGCCAGTTGGGTGTCATGCTCGTCCTTGGTGTCTTGCCGCTACTGTCCGGTTACTATGGGCAAGCTCACCTGCTGACATCCGGGGCGTTATGGGCTGCCGTGATGTTCGCCCTGATGGTGGGTCTGGTTCAGTACGACTATGACGCCATCAACCTGCGCCGCGATTGGCTGATCGGCAAGCCAACACTGGCTGTGAACTTGGGCGCGGCGAGAGTTCGTGACGTCAGCACGCTTTTCACGCTGGGTGTGTATTTAGCGCTTTTGGTATTGGTTACCCTAACGGATGTGCCGCTCCTTGCACTCGTCGCGTTAATCTCACTGCCTATTGCCCTAGGTGTGATGGAACCAATGCAGAAGGGTGAGGTTACCTCCGACGATTGTATACTGTTGTACGCCACCGCACTGAATTCCAGTGCGCTGGCCGGGTTGCTCCTCTGCGCTGCCATCATCGTTGACATCATCATATAGACGCGGCTGACTCTGACTCCGACAGATGGGCGCCTGCACGGGCATGGTTGAAATTGTGGCTTACGAACCATCTTTGTCATGGGAGGAGACTATTGCGGCTACCATTTTCTTTGCTGGCGCGAGCCAAGTCAGCATTGGGACTGGACGCTCCTGCTCCGACGCGCCGGTTGACGCGTAAGGAATTCTATGACTTGGCTGCCTACTGTCACGTATATGCCGAGCAATTGGCGGAATATGACCAGACCCGCGTAAACCTCGCGCGATGCAATGAATTCAACCAATGGCTGCCTACGGTCAAATCCTATGACCTCCTGCAACCGCGGCTCGAAACGCTAAAGCCGGCTCGTCCCATTGCCCGCTGGCAGGTGCTTACCTTGGTGGCCGTCGCGGGATTGTTGTTGTTCCTGATCTTCGGACGCCGACTCAATCAGTCTTCGGGACCGATCATACTCTACGGCTTCATGTTTTCGATGCTCATCTTTGCTTTTTTTGTGCCCGAGCGACTGTACGGCACCACTATCGAATTGTTGGAGGCGAAGGTACTGCGCGTGGTCGAAGCGCTCGAACAGATATTGCGCAATGAGGAACTGGGCTACAGCGAGGCTGCGTACTTTCAGGTCAAGGATAATCTGGAAGCGGCGCGCCAGGAGTTGCGACAGCAGATAGACCTGGCGCACCGGCGCTGGCGTTGAAGCAGCATGGCCAATTCTCGAACGATCTGTTGGTCTGGCTGTGCACGCGATTGGATACTTGCCGGCGGAGTGCGCCGTTCTATGCCGAACGGGCCTGGCGACGCAAGGCGTCTGCGTCTGCCAATGAACGCGCGATCTCGGTATGTTTCTCCACCGTGTCCTTGCGGCTGCGACGCAGCCAGATGAGGAATTCGGTGTTGCCTGCGGGCCCCAATAGCGGCGACAGGCAAATGCCACCTACACCTAAGCCCAGTTCGGAAGCCATCTGCCAGGTTTCTTCCAGCACCTGCCGATGCACGCGCTCATCGCGCACGACACCTCCCTTGCCGACCTGTTCTCTTCCTGCCTCGAACTGGGGTTTCACGAGCGCGATTGCCGCCGAATCCGGCTTGAGTATGCGCAGCGCGGCCGGCAGAATGAGACGTAGACTGATGAAGCTGGCATCGACCACGACGAGATCTACGAGCGCCTCGCCAGGCAGATGCTCGAGATAGCGGGCATTGGTGCGCTCCAGTACGGTGACTCGGGAGTCGTTTCGCAGCTTCCACGCTAACTGTCCATACCCAACATCAATGGCGAAAACGTGCGCTGCACCATGTTGTAGCAGACAGTCTGTGAAGCCACCTGTGCTGGCGCCAATATCAGCCGCAATGACGCCTGCTACGTCTATGTCGAATGCGTCCAGTGCTGCGGCCAGTTTGAACCCACCCCGGCCCACATACCGCAAGGCGTGTTTCACATGGATATTTGCATCCACCGGGATGGACTTGCCGGATTTGTCGCTGACCCGGCCGTCGACGGTGACTTCACCGGCCATGATGAGGCGTTTGGCCTGCTCGCGTGATTCCACAAGCCCGCGCTCGACCAGGAGTGTGTCCAGCCGCTGTTTCTTTGTGCTTCCTTTGCGTTCAGAAGACATGGCTCACATCGTGAAACCAGCGGGTTTAGAACCTTCGTTTTGACGTGTGGATTCGCTTACAGTACCATGCGGAGCATCCATCGCGCCGGAGACGTGGCGCGACATGAATATAGTCGAACCGATTCGTAATGTCATCAGCAGCCGTTTCCTCAACTGACTTCACCACCAATTTGCGCGGCCTGTGGCGCACCATGCGACCACATCAGTGGACCAAGAACGCGGTCGTCTATGCCGCATTAATCTTCGATGGTAAGCTCTTCGTCCCGGAACTATTCGCACGCACGACGATACTCGCACTCTGTTTCTGCTTGCTTTCCAGTAGTGTGTATATCCTAAATGACTTGGCGGATATAGAGAAGGACCGCCGCCATCCTCGGAAACAGGCTAGACCATTGCCCAGCGGAGGACTTAATCCAAGATTCGCGCTTGTGGCCTCCATAGTATTGGCCTTGATGAGCCTGTCTGTTGGAGTGTGGGTGAACGTTTGGGCTGGCCTTGTACTGATGGTCTATCTTGCTCAAAATGTTGCGTACAGCTTCTGGCTCAAGGATATCGTCATCATCGACGTAATGGTGCTATCTTTGGGATTCTTGTTGCGCGTCGTGGCCGGCGTCATCGTCGTTGATGTCGAGAATTTCAGTCCATGGCTTTACGTGTGCGTGGCGCTATTAGCGCTGTTCCTGGCCTTGGGCAAGCGTAGGCAGGAGCTAGTGCTTCTCGAGACGGACGCACATAACCATCGCAGTTCGCTTGGCCAATACAGTTTGGAGTTGCTGGATCAGCTTATCGTGATGGTGACCACGAGCATACTCATTGCCTACACACTGTACACATTCGAGGCGCCCACCGCACTGGTGGGGGGCGGTCGCATGTTGCTTACGGTGCCATTTGTCTTCTATTTCCTGGCACGCTATCTCTACCTGATACACGTTCGCAAGCTGGGCGGAGCGCCTGACGAGTTGTTGCTGGAGGACAGGCCGCTGCTTATCAACACTTTACTATGGGGCCTCACGGTAGTGGCGTTGATCTATTTTGCGCCGTGACAGAGAAGAGATTTTCGCAAACTAAGCGGCTCATAAGACTGCGCCGCCCGATTCGGGCGGCGCAGTTCATAACATTCTTTCGGCCGTGACCTATGAAGTGACCAAGTGGCGGCGATTCACCGGCATCAGGTCGATCAGCTATTCTCCAGGCTATTCATCCTGGACGAAGACAGCCCACCGACCTTCCATTCCGTCTTCAGTGACTCCATAGAAGACTCGCACGTTTCCGCTTTCGCGCAGCGCCAGGTCATACCGCAGCTTGCCCGCTCGCTTCTCGGAATGAACCAGACCGACGTTATCGTTCCACTGAATCGTTGAGGCGTTCACCGGGTGATCCTCGTGTTGCTCAATGGCATAGCTCCACAACTTGCGTGCGCCGTTGCGCGTTACGTTTTTGATCACGCGTCCGTTGCGCAGGTCGCGAATACTATGATAGGACGTTCCATGGCGGTCCTCCGTATCGACGATTTCGACGCCGATCTGAGGGAGATAAAATGCATCGCCCTTGTCGTTCGCTGTAGACGGGGTTGTTGCCGGAGATGTACCATTACGTCGTCCCTGCTGGCTGGAACTGCGCCTGCTTCCTGAGGACCTTGATGACGAAGATCGCGACGACGTAGGCTGTGACTCTTCGTCGAGTACTTCACTCACAAGGGCGATCAGCTCATCGCGTACGGCCATCGATGTCTCAGAGCTGTCACGCACATAATACTTGTACTCGTCCAAGCAGTACGGTCGCTCGGGACCCCTGGATGTCTGGATTCGCAACACCTTGGCGCCGTCGCTCTGCACAACATCGCACGTCACCTCCAGCGGAGGCGTAATGCGTTCATCTAGCGCGCTCAAAATCTCCTTCTGGATCTCCGCGGGATTGGTCAAGCCGCGCGGCTTTGCCGTGCGGTGGTTGGCGCCCACATAGACTGTTCCGCCCGCCGTATTCGCAAACGCGCAGATATCGCTCAGAATGGCCGTAATGCGACCACCGCGCTGGCTGGCCGATTCGTGGAAGCTCTGCACGATGCTCGGACCTTCTGCGCGTGCGGCAGCCAGCGAATCAAACGGCTTGTCTTCGAGCCGAGCCGGTCGCGTCCGGTCGAACTGTTTGCTGCGCAGGACCTTTGCGATTTCTTCATACGACGGTTCACTTAACAGAAACTCCGTGGACCTGGAACCGATACCCAGCCGCTTGGGATTCTTGGGATCATCCTCCAGGCGATGGGCGTCGCTTCCTTGGATACAGTGCATGCGACGCGGATACTCCGCCTTGCCGCCATTGAAGAAACGCGCGGTAGAACGGCCACGGCGATCGTGATCTGTGACCTCGAGTGCGTCCAGATTCACGTCCTGCGTGTAGGCGATTTTGGTCTGCCCGCCGAAGGGGAAATTACGCATGGCAACGCCGTGCGTGCTGTTCGCATGTGCGGCAATGACGAGACCGCCTGCCTCATGGATTACTTGGTAAGCAGTCAGGACATCCGTGCTTGCGCCGGTCTCCGTGGAGCCGACATCCAGCTTGTCTGGCGGAACATTGAGGCTAAGAAGCACATGCTCTAGATGGCGAACCGAAGTTTCTGGCGGGAATATGCCCAAAATGTGGAACCCGAACGTCGCCGTAAACTCAAAACCCGGCAACACGAGCACCTGATTCGCCAATTCGCGCCATTCGGCGAGCTGTGTCTTTTCCTTGTCGTTGAGCCGCCCCCCTGCTTCCAGGCTCGTCAGCCATTCAATCTCACGGCGTATGGCCCCGACGCCTGATACTGTGTTGTGATCAGTGATGGCGACAATTTCGAGACCCTGCTCCGCAACCTTACGCATCCACCCCAAATAGTCAACTTGTGGATCCTCGTAGTCGCTGGAGGCCGGTGTGTGGAGGTGCAGGTCAGCCTTATACCACTTGCGCTGCCCCTGGCCATTACCTGACGAACCATTGTTCTGGGACGTCGGGCGACTGCTATTCGATTTGCGTCTTCTACTCACAGAATTACAATTCCACTCCTTTCTTTGACACGCCGCCAACCGAAACCAAATCAATGGTAAACGCGACGTGCTGCAATGCCTATCGGCAATGCTCTCAATACGTTATTATACTACTTGTCATAAATTGCTGCAATTTCAATTCCATTTAGGGGCTACTAGTCCGACGCAGCTCGTGCGGTGCTCGTTGGAGCGACAGATACACTATGCGACTACGGCATCCGCCGCCTCTTCCTCAGTGTCCACATGCCCATTGGCGCCGTCCCGTTTCGCATCGTCGCTCGCGTTTTCATCTTGAGCGCTATGCGTTGCCCTGGGTGCTTCTCCATCCTGCGCCAGCGGTGGCATGAGTGCTGCCGCCAAGACTTCGTCTACGGTATCCACCGGGATGAATTCCAGTTGGTCGCGTACCGCCTCGGGAACATCTTCGAGGTCGTTTTCATTTCTGCGCGGCAGGATGATGCGCTTGAGTCCAAAGCGAGCCGCTGCCAGTACCTTCTCCTTGAGACCGCCAATTGGCAACACCTTGCCGCGTAGGGTGATCTCTCCCGTCATGCCGGTGTAGGGTTGTACAGGCCGGCGTGTGAGGAGGCTTGCCAGCGCAGTGGCCATGGTGATGCCGGCGCTGGGTCCATCCTTGGGGATTGCGCCGGCCGGGATGTGGAGGTGAATATCCGAAGTTGAGAAGAAATCCGGGTCGATGTCCAGTGCCGCGGCGCGGTTGCGCACATAGCTGAGCGCCGCCTGGGCGCTTTCCTTCATGACGTCGCCGAGCTGACCCGTCACTGTGAAACCCTTGCTTCCCGGCACTCTGGTCGCTTCAAAGAACATGATATCGCCGCCCGTCGCCGTCCATGCAAGCCCGATTGCTACGCCCGGCAGTTCTGTGCGCTCGGTGATCTCGTCGCTATGTATCTTGCGCCGGCCTAGGAAATCGCTCACGTTGTCGCCATCCACGAATGTGGTTTCCTGCGAAGTTCCGGCGGCTACGCGGGCGGCTACCTTGCGACAAATCTTGCCGATCTGCCGTTCCATGCTGCGTACACCCGCCTCACGTGTGTAACCCTGGATGATCTCGCGCAGCGCGCCGTCGCTGATCGTGACTTCTCGGGGCTTGAGCCCGTTTTCCTTGATCTGGCGCGGGATGAGATAGCCTTGGGCGATGGCGACCTTCTCATCTTCCGTGTAGCTGCTGAGTTCGATGATTTCCATGCGGTCTTGCATGGGGCCGGGGATCGTGTCCAATACGTTGGCCGTCGTGATGAACATCACTTGGCTCAAGTCGAAGGGCACGTCCAAATAATGGTCGCGAAACTCGCGATTCTGTTCCGGATCGAGCACCTCCAGTAGTGCACTGCTGGGGTCGCCTCGGAAGTCACGGCCTAGTTTGTCCACCTCGTCCAGCATGAAGACTGGGTTCTTGCTCTCAATTCGGCGCAAACTCTGAATGATGCGGCCGGGCATAGAGCCAATATAGGTACGTCGAAAGCCCCGGATTTCGGCCTCGTCTCGTATACCGCCCAACGCCAGGCGCACAAACTTGCGGTTCATGGCGCGTGCGATGCTGATGCCGAGGCTCGTCTTGCCCACGCCGGGAGGACCCACGAAGCAAAGTACGACGCCTTCGCGTTCGCGCCGGATCAGATCGCGCACAGTATCCTCTTCTACCTCGTCATTCTTACGCTCAGCTCTCAATTTGCGTACTGCAAGGAATTCCAGGATACGCTCCTTGATTTCGTCCAGGCCGTAATGATCCTCATTAAGGACCCTGCGCGCGTGCTCGATGTCCAGGTTATCTTCGCTCTGCTTTTGCCAGGGCAGACTGACCATGAGGTCCAGATAGGTCTTGATTACGCTGTACTCGGCCGCCTGGATGGGCATGCGCCGCATGCGGTCCAATTCGTGGCGTGCCTCTTTCTCTGCCTCTTCCGGCATGCCTGCAGCTTCAATGCGCTCTTCCAGCTCGCGGATATCCGCAGCCTGCTCGTCCTCTTCCCCGAGTTCCTTCTGGATAGCCTTCAACTGCTCGCGCAAGAAGAAGTCACGCTGTACACGTTCCATCTCCCCTTGTGCCTCGGACTGAATCTTTCGCCCGAGTTCCAGGACCTCGATTTCCTTGTTGAGATACTGGGTAAGTAGCATCAACTTCTCATAAATGCTGTCGATTTCCAGGAGATGTTGCGACTGCTCCGTATCCAGCCGCATACTGCTGGCCACCAAATACGCCAACTGGCGCGCATTGTCTGCGTTCATTGCCATGACCGTCAGCTCGTCCGGCATCTGTGGCTCTAGCTCGACCGTCTTGCGGAAAAGCTCTTGGACGGCGCGCGTGATCGCCTCTGTCTCCAGATTTTCTTCGGACACCTCGGGCACGATCTCCACTCGCGCACGCAAGTAGGGCTTTTCCTGAACGTATTCCAAGATGCGGATGCGTTCCAGCCCCTGTACGAGCAGACGAATCGTCCCATCCGGAGTTCGCAGTACGCGGTGAACCTGCGCGGCAGTTCCGATGCTATGAATCTGATCCGGGGTCGGATTCTCCACGTCTTCAAACTTGCTGGTGACCAAGGCGATGATGCGGTTTTCGGGCAGATTGTCTTCCACCAATTTGACGCTGCGCCGCTGCCCCACCGGGAGCGGAAGCCACATCATAGGATAGACCACAACCCCGCGCAAAGGGAGCACCGGCAGGTTGTCGGTGGTTATATCGTCCGTCGCTTCCGGTTCGAAGTTATATCGCTCGGCGAATTCCTCGGACTCATAGAGTACCTGGTCCTCGTCGCCCTCATCCCAATCTTCGAACTCATAATCCATCAATTCGTTCGCCATGATCTACCTGTTCTGGCACACTGACACTTGTGATACAACAAAGCTTGTCCTAACCTCTGCGGCAGGACACGCTATTCTACCATACGCCGCCGCGATCATACGTTAGCACAACCTCGGTCGCAATGCCGTGCGCGAGCATCCAAGATGATATCGCGGATTCTGGACCGGCGCCCCAGTCCGGAATCCTGCACGGAACGCCCTCCTGCAATCCGCCCCTCTCGATACGCTACATCACGGTTTATGCTATCTGATACGTGGGCTGGCGTGTTTGGGTTCCATGTTTGGCGGCCGGCAGGAGAGCTATGAGGAGAAATATCTGTCTCGCATGAGCTTCAGGAACTCGATGGACTCCCGCATTTCGTCCATACCGTTCATCCCATCCTCAATACTGACCCACCCATCGTAGCCTGCGCCGGAGAGGATAGTGAAGATAGCATCATAGTCGTTCAGACCCTTTCCTGTAACACCGTGCCGGAGCTGCGGTGCATAGCCGATGGTTCCATCATCCTGGCGCAGGTCGTCCAGCGTCGCGCCCTCGGCTAGAAATCGATCGCTGGCGTGCATGGACACCACCCGATCCGCGACTCGCTCAAGTAATTGGATCGGGTCATCCCCGGCTACAATAGCATTCGAGGGATCGTACTGTACACCGAAGTACTCGCGCTCGCTGATGGCGTCCAGGAGTGGGAGGAAGACCTCCTGCTTCTGTGCGAATTCCACGTATTTCCAGTAGCCGTCCTTGTAATGGTTCTCCAGTCCCAACACTATGTCGTTTTCTCTGGCGACGGGGATCAGCTGGTTGATGGCATCCACGACCCATTCCGTGCCCTCATCGATCGAGACCTGAGGATAGCGCTGCCCGGACAGCACGCGACAGACCGCGCCAGGACCGCCGAGTCGCCGCGTCACGGAAATCATGGCCGCTTCCTTCTCGATCTCGCGTTTGCGAGCGTCCGGTTCCGGGTTTGTGAAGTCCGGCGAGCAGCACATCATGGGCATGGCAAAGCCGGCGTCCGCTATAGCCTCCCCTATGCTGTCCAGGTACCCGGCGTCCAGACTGGTGAAGAAGCCTACGTACATCTCCAGCCCCTCAGCTCCCAGTGTCTTTGCCATCTCTATCCAATCGAAAACGCTCATGGTCCTGTCGACCGAGATATCGTCCAGATAGCACTTGGGGAATGCAGAGATCTTCATGAGGTTCCCTTTCGGTGTTCGGTGATTTTCGTGCAGCGCCCAATGGGGAGCATGTGTTTGGCGACGCGGCCAAATGACCGCGTCGCGTAACATCTTTCCGGCCGCGGAATACCTCTGGCCCTGCAACCGGTTACGGCTCGAGGATCACTTTTGCCAAGTCCAACTCGCCCTTGGCCAGGTGATCGATCAGGTCCGGCCCTTCTTCCAAGGGGGCCACGCGCTCGATCAGGGGCGTGACGTCGATTTGGCCGGAGGCGATGGCCTGGATGGCGCGCGGGAACTCCGT
>JBJYXA010000536.1:0-1354 GCA_046259705.1 Caldilineaceae bacterium | reverse complement strand
GGCACCTGTTCCAGGGTCATTGTCATTGGGCCTTGATATACCAGGGCTTTCATAGCTTTGTCCTTTGTTTCGTGCGCGTCGACAAGAAATGAGGTGAACTCAAGCTCTCAGTGATTCTAGCATGTCGGGTAATGGGAACGGCACTGAGCGTGGCGCCGCGGGCCATGCTGTCATGTTGCTATGATGCCACATCTCCAGGACGGCATCCAATACTGGGCGCCACAAGCGCAGACCCTGCGCGCCACATGCGCCAATCGATACTCGGCAGCAAACAGAAAGGGCTCGATATTTGACACAATCTGCCAGAAATGAGACACTATCCGTGTTTCAACACGCCTATTGATGTATGCTTGACAGACGCCTCTTACAACTTACGGGTTTGATCCGTTAGCTGCTCCTCCGCCGGAGCGACGCCAAGAAAAATTGGCATACGGCCGCTGGCCCGATCTCATGGATAGATTGTCCGATTCCCGCTAGCGTCATTCCTTACCTTGGCGGCAACGCGTTAGAGCCTTGTACATGCAGCTCACTATGTACTTAGGGCATCCTACTGTGCAAATACGGCTTGAGCCAACAGGGCGCAGGTCACCGCCGCGTACGTAGGGACTTTCTATGCACAGTCCTATTGAGACCTCACAGACGACCCCGGCGCCTGGCGCCGCCATTACACCTGTTTTGGAGATCAAAGACTTACATACCTACTTCTTCCTGGAACGAGGTACAGTGCGAGCGGTCGATGGCGTCAATCTGACCTTGGGTCGCCAGTCGACTTTGGCCGTCGTGGGCGAGAGTGGTTGCGGCAAGAGTGTGACTGCCATGTCGATCATGCGCCTGATTAAAGAACCGCCGGGCCGCATCGTGAGCGGCGAGATCTTGCTCAGACGTAAGAATGACAGCAAGCCCATCGACATCGCCAAGCTCAACCCCAAGGGTCAGCGCATGCGCTCGATTCGCGGTGGTGAAATCGCCATGATATTTCAAGAGCCGATGACGTCCCTGAATCCGCTGAAGACAGTCGGCAACCAGATCGCAGAGGCAGTGCTCCTACATCAGAAGGTCAGCAAGCAAGAAGCCCTGGGGCGCGCCGAGGAGATGCTGCGACGCGTGCAGATCAGTTCACCGTCACAGCGGCTGAAGGAATATCCGCATCAGTTGAGCGGCGGAATGCGCCAGCGCGTGATGATCGCCATGGCCTTGTCCTGCAATCCGGCTGTTCTATTGGCCGATGAACCGACGACGGCGCTCGACGTCACCGTGCAGGCACAGATTCTGGACCTCATGCGCGACCTGCAGCGCGACTTCAAGTCATCGATCATCATGATCACCCATAACCTGGGTGTAGTCTCACAGATGG
>JBJYXA010000535.1:0-11308 GCA_046259705.1 Caldilineaceae bacterium | reverse complement strand
GTACGTCATGAAGGGTAAGATTGCCTACCACACCGTCAAAGGTCTCATCGGCAAACTCCAGTTTTGCCGCATTTCCCATTTAAAAACGAACGCGACCCGCGGTAAGCAGACCCAATAACCCAAGATTTCTCTTTCGAATCCAGTTGCCGTAGCTTAATTGCGCTTCCATCATTCGTTCTCACCAAGGCCACTCAGCGCCCTCATAATCCCTGAGGACTAGTCTATTCTCGCTCTCAATATCCATTTCCTTCAAGAAGTAGTCGACAGCGGGCACGGCCGCCTCTTTGGGTTCCAATTTTCCCTCGGTATTCTTGATCCCTCGCATGTAGGAGCGTATCCACCCTGGGTGATAGAGACGGAAGATATACCCTTGTGGACGCAGGTAGTTGAACATATTTTTGACAGCCATATTTAGCGCTGCCTTGGACATGCAGTAACCGAACCAGGATATCCGCGTGCTGCGTTCTATGCTGCCAGCCTCAGAAGATACGAAACACAGCCGCTTCATGTCGCTCGGTCTAGTCAAGGGCAGAAACGCCTCGACGACGCGGATAGCGCCCAGCGAATTGACGTCGAACAGACGGTGCATCTCGTCGAAGTCTTGGTTTTCACCGAGTTCCCGGCGCGACGTGGGAGACCCGACGCCTGCATTACTGACAACCATATCGACGCAGTCCACTGTGACCGAGACAATCTGTGCAGCATTGAGCACGGATAGGGTCGATGCGACGTCGAGAGGGAGCAGTGTAAGGTGTTCAGGATATCGGTCTGCCAGCCCACGCAGTTCCGGCCACTCCGGCAGATACTGTCCGGCGTAGACGCGCCATCCCTTCTCCAGCAGAATTGTAGTGATGCCTAGCCCCAATCCACGATCGGCGCCGGTTACCAAGGCAATTCGACTCATATTGGTTGTCTCCTTCGGAACCCATGTCTACCCTGCAGAAGGGAGGACAGGAAACTCGCGCATTCGCAGAGCTGTCCAACCACCTCAGTGATAGAAGAAGTCGGGCGGAAAAAATCTGTTTGGGATAACGGAGCGGGGCCGACTGTGATGCAACGGTACGCTCTGCGTTCTGTAAGGAAAAGTTGGTCAAACAAGGTTGCTGGCTCTGGCTTTGAACCAATTGCAGC
This sequence comes from Caldilineaceae bacterium, assembly GCA_046259705.1. Classification (GTDB taxonomy): domain Bacteria; phylum Chloroflexota; class Anaerolineae; order Caldilineales; family Caldilineaceae; genus JASGTU01. The sequence goes on along the minus strand of JBJYXA010000535.1, from coordinate 10,177 downwards.
AAGACATGTAGTATATCGTAGATACTCTGCATTGAGGCTCTCTGCGAGAGACCTGCTGCTGCGAGAAATACAACAGGTGGCTGACGCTGGGTTCCGCATGAAGATGATCGTCGAGACAGCAAGTTACGTTTCCATGGCGCATAGCGAACAGAAACCCGACATAGGAGACTTATATGCAGGCTAATGGGCGTCGACGAGTGGGCTTTTACTGGACCCCGGTCAATGGACGGCTTGAGGACGAACTGGACTTGTTCTTGAACACAGGAGCCCGTACCGTATGCCTGCCACATAGCGCTATCGATCAAATTCCGATTGCAGAGTTGCGCCGGAACGGCGTCACTGTGTTGCTGGACTGGAGCTGCTTTGTCGGCGAGCACTGGCAGAAGCAATATCCGGACTGCGTTCCGATCACAGCGGACGGCGACGAGTTCCTACGCGACGATTGGTATGTACCGGTGTGCCCGAACCACCCGCAGGTGCGAGAACGGCACCTGGCTGGAATCGCAGAGCTACTGGATACGCATGGCGATCAAATCGACGGCTTATGGCTGGATTTCATCCGCTATCCTGTCCGGTGGGAGAAAGATCAACCGGTGCTGCGGCAGGTCTGCTTCTGCCGCCACTGTTTGAACCTGTTTCTAGAAGAGTCGCGCGAGCAGTATTCAAAAGGTCGGACGCGCGCCATCGCTCAAGATATCCTGGCGCAGCGGCCAGAGGCATGGGTGGGGTTCAAGTGCGAACGAATAGCGGATTTCGTTGCGACTGTTCGATCGGAGATCGCAGCACGGAAGCTGACGCTGCGGCTTGGCATGTTTTCACTTCCGTGGCGTCGCTTCGACTACGATGGCGCTATTCGCTCGATTGCCGGCCAGGATCTGGTGCTTCTCGCCGATTACGTTGATCACTTCAGCCCGATGGTCTACCACAAGCTTTGCCATCGCCGGTCCGAATGGATCGCGGATGTCATCCATGACGTGGAGGACTGGGCGCCGCGAACCGTATTGCCGATCATTCAATCGGTCGACCGGCCCGATACTATGTTGGCGTCCGAACTCGATAGTGCGCTACTGCAGGCGCTCAATGCGGCTAATGGTAGCGTTCTGATATTCACGCAAGTGCCGGTGCTGGACAATGCCGGCAAACGGGCCGTCGTCGCAAATCGTTTCCGCAAATCACCACCTTAGCTTCGTATCGACACCGCGCACGCGTCCATGGCAGCGCAGGCGGCAACCGAACATAATCGTTATGACGATCTGCATCCCCGTACAAAATTGACACTGAGACGTTACATCAGTTCATCCAGCGGTGCGGGGTCCATGTCGTCGAAGTCCTGATTCTCGCCGCCCATGGCCCACACGAAGCAGTAGTTGCTGGTGCCGGCGCCGGCATGGATGGACCAGCTAGGTGAAATCGCGGCCTGTTCATTCCTGATCACGAGATGCCTGGTCTCTTGGGGCTGCCCCATCATGTGAAAAACGACATTGTCGCCTTTCAAGTCAAAGTAGAGATACACCTCCGAACGGCGTTCGTGGGTATGGGCCGGCATCGTGTTCCAGATACTGCCCGGAGCCAACTGCGTGAAACCCATAACCAGTTGGCAGCTCTGCACGCCGCCTTCGTGTATATACTGGAAAATGGTTCGCTCGTTGGCGGTTTCATTGCTGCCCAAATCCACCCGATTGGCCTGGTTTTGGGCCACGTGCGTGATTGGGTATTGCCGGTGAGCCGGAAGGCTGACGAGATAGAATCGGGCAGGACGGTCTGCGTCGCGGCTTGAGAATGATATCTGCCGGCTCCCGCGTCCGATGTACAGCATCTCGCGCTGGGCCAGCTCATACTCTTGGCCGTCCACTGTGACGGCGCCTTGCTCGCCGATATTGAGAACGCCCACTTCCCGTCGCTCGGCGAAATACTCTGCCCGAAGCTCGGCTCCCGCCTCGAGAACGAGCGGCTGCCGCATGGGTACGGCCGAACCTACGATCATGCGGTCAACGTGAAGGTACACCAACTTGATCTCGTTGGGCGTGAACAGATCGGCAATCAGAAATTCTTCTCGGATCTCGGCGGTGTTCATTCGGGTGAAGCTCTGCGGATCGCGTGAATATCTAGCTTCCATCGTCAGCTACTCCGTGTATTTGGTCTGGGGTGAATGTTGTTTTGCCACGCAGGAACCTTGTACGGCAAACGTTCGACGTCGGCGCCAACAGGCTTACCCTGAACGCGTGGCCGGCTGAATCGTCTTTGATTTGGCTACAACTGCAGGTGCGGCCGTATGGTAACTGTAGTTAGCGGATACAGGTATCATACCGTCGCACTAAGCGCACGCCAAAAAACCCGGGCTCATTCGTATCCTATCTCCATCTAGCCGGCCCACCAGCTAGTTTGGTGCTGCGCCGCTCCCCTCTACGTCTCGCTAGTCGGCCTGCAGCAGGCTGTTTAGCACGCTGGCACGGCCAAGCAAACCGACCAACCGGCGCTCTCCATCCACTACGGGCAGGCGCTTAATACCATGCTGTACCATTAGGCGTAATGCCTCCGGCAACGGCGTGTCCACGGGAATGGTCACGGCCGGCGCCGTCATGAGATCAGCCGCGGTGTCATCGTCCGACGGGAGCGGCGTATCGGCGGGCTTTTGTCCAATCACCAGCGCGCGCAGACGGCTCACCAAGCTGGGATTCTGGGCAAGCCGGCTCCGCCGGAGCAGATCGCCGTCGGTGACGATTCCCAGCACATGCCGCTGGTCGTCTACGACAAGTGCTCGCCGCTGCCGGTTCGCCTCAAGTGCATGGAGTATCTCGTCCAGGCGCGCCTGGGGCCCTACCGTTGGAACGTCGGGAACCATCAACTGCGCCACCGTCACGCCTTTGCGCGGTGTCACCTGCGGCGGCTCTTCACTATGCTGGTGATACTCCACCCAACGAAGGATATCGATCCGGCTGACCCAGCCTACCAGTCGGTCACCTTCATCGATAACAGGAAGGCGTTTCAGCGCGTGGTCTGCCATGAGCTGAACCGCTGTACGGATTGGGTCACGCTGGCGTACTGCGGTTACGGATTGGGTCATAATGTCGGATGCGCACGCACCCTGTTCCTGTAGCTCGGCCAGTTGGCGCTGTAATTGGCCCGGCGCCAGGTCCGCTAGCAGATCCAGCCGTGTCGCCAGCCCGGTGCGCTGCAACAGGTCGCCATCGGTGATCAGCCCTATCAAACGCCCATCCCCGTCGACGACGGGCACACTGCGGTATCCGCGGCCCAACAAAAGCGCTACAATCTCAGTAACGGGCGTGTCGGGCCCGACCGTGGCCACCTCGCTGCGCATGATGTCATTTACCGGCTCGCCAAGCGGATCGGGACTTCGACCAGGTGCGTACTGGACGACTTCCACCACCTCCAGGGTGATCAGTCCATCGCCGACCATCGTGCGGAGTCGGGGCAGCAAGCGCTCTACCCGCTCAGGCAAATCGACCCAAACGAGCACGATGGGTAGATCTGCCGACAGGGTGACTATCGACGCAGTGTGGATCCGGCTATGTGCCCCGAACCCGGCGATCCCGCGTAGGACAGTCGCCCCCATGGCGCCTTCGCTGCGCAAGTATTCCAACGCAGCCACATAGAGGGGCTTGCCGTGATAATGATTGTGCTCCCCGATGAATATGGATACGCGATACGCCTTGCCTTGCATTTGCATCTTCGCCCCGTCCCTTCATCTATGCGATGGCGCGCGCCAAGAGAACACCGAGCAGGGCGCAGGTTATGCCGCCCAGGTTGTTGCCCAGAATGTTGAATAGTCCCAACCAGATGCTGTCACCTTCCAACAACAGCACGCTTTCCACGCTGAAGGAGGAAAACGTCGTGTAGGAGCCCAGAAAGCCTACGCTCAGAAAGAGGCGTACTTCCGCGGGAATGTTCAGCCGTCCGCTGACCATGGCGACGACGAAGCCCAGGATGAGACTGCCCGTTAGGTTCACCAGTAGTGTGCCGTATGGGAAACCGATGCCAAAGCGACCACCAGCCCACAATCCGATCAAGTAGCGAGCGTTGGCGCCGAGTACAGCGCCGGCGCCGACCCAAAAAAAGCTTGTCAATTTCGTCTCCTCATAAGAAAGGCCTCTATATGACTGCTTGCAGAATCAACAAGCCGGCCATATAGAGGCCATCAGCCCGGTCATAGCCGGACAATTCGCGAGCCTCATCGCCTGGACCCCTTCGGCAAGACCGAGAACGTCCTGTATGGGCACTACATCCTTGCAGCCATTGTACGAGATTCAGGCAGCGACGCCAAGCAGAACCGTGGTGCAGGACGATTGCGAGCTCGGGCAGGTTCAAGCACTGGCCGGCCTGTCATCAAGTCTACGCAGTGGTGCTGAATGGACGAACACGGCAGATGTTTTCAACGCGAAAACCGTGCCTTTCATGCTTCCCCAGGATATGCCAGTGTATTTGGCGCAGAAGGCGCAAGTATTCTGCAGCCAGAAGGAATCACCTCGAATACGGACGAAGCCTACGTCGTGCTCGAGTCTGATTCATCACCTAGGGGAGCTGAAATGACGGCTCAGTATTGGCTCGCGAAGTTGTAGAAGAGCGACATCCATTCGTCATACGGGATACCGTAGTCGATCCCGTGGCGCACGATGACGAGCCGTTTGGCAGGTGAGATGTAGATGTACTGGCCTTTGTCGCCGGCGGCGGTGAAGTCGTAGCCGCCTGCGCCGCGGTCGAACTTCCACCACATGTAACCGTAGTATGGCTCGCCCGGAAGCGCCGCGAACGGGTCAGAGTAGTAGGACGCGGGATCCTCGGTGTGCCATGGCTGCGTCGCTTCGGCCACCCATTCAGGTGAAAGTACCTGTTGCCCGCGCACCTGACCGTTGTCCAGAATGAATTGACCGAACTTGGCGAAATCTACGGCGCGGCCGTTGTCATCCTTGTAGATGATGACGTATCACTCCGTGTCCACTACCTGGTCGTCGGCAGACTTCATCACTGCCTCACCTATCTCTCAGGCTGTGTCTCCATGGAATTCGACTTCCGCAGTTTCCATGTCAATGGCCGCAATGCCCATGTCGATCACCTGTTGCCAATAAGCCTGCACAGCCGGCTTGCCTGAAAGTATGGGGCTGTTGGGTGGCAGTATGTGTGCGTCATCAGTGTAGTTGTCCGCTACCTTAGCGGCATCTCCGGCTCTCATCGCCTGTTCAAACGAATGATTAGCCGCCTCGATATTGGTCCGAGCAATCGTTGAGTCAGTTGCAACCATAGCCATTGTGATTCTCCTTTTCGATCGGTTCCTACTCATCCCGGTAGTTCGATGATTCTGAAGCACGCATGCGACTTGTAGAGGTCGAGCTGGCCACTGCCATGGCCTGCACACATACCGCGTCCTTCATGCTCCTTGTGATTGAGCTGTAATGAACATATACGATCATTTTGCCGGATGGCGGAACGATTATTGCCGGATAATGCAAAAGCATTGCCGAATGAACGCCAGGCCGATGTTGCCGCTGCCTGCCAAAACAGGTTCCCTGAGTTCCGTAAGCCTTCCGTTTGCCGGATGCAATCTATCTCCGCACGTCTACGCAGGGCGCTGAGCCTATTCGTCAGCCTGCATAGCATGGTCTCGCGTCAACTCAAGGTCTAGGAAGTTACGCTATCGGGCGGATGCTTGGTAGCATACTGATGCGTGCATGGCGCGCATTCCACACGGCAACAGACCACAACCAAAGGACAGTGCCAGATGCGAACGGTTAGAGAAGAGTCCAGAGACATTCCGGTCGTCGCAGACGTTGACGTCGTCGTCGCCGGCGGCGGACCCGCAGGCGTAGCCGCAGCCACGGCTGCTGCGCGGCTTGGCGCCCGCACCTTGCTCGTTGAGCGTTATGGGCACCTCGGCGGTTTGGCCACTGGTGGGCTTGTGCTGCTCATGGATGACCTTTTCGACAGTAAAGGGCAGCGCTGTATCGGCGGTATCCTCTGGGAGGCGATGGAACGTCTGAAGGTCATAGACGGCCTCGCCGAGGAGAGACCAACCCGACTTCACGCGGATTCCGAACTGCTGAAAGTCGTTTGCGACGATCTTTGTTCGCAGGCCGGCGTCGCCTTGCGTCTTCATTCGTGGGCTGTCGAAGCCGTCGTCGACGACAATAGCGTGAAGGGCGTCATCGTCGAAAGCAAATCGGGGCGACAGGCTGTCCTCGCCAAGGTCGTTGTCGACGCGACCGGAGACGGCGACATAGCTGCACTGGCAGGCGCCAAGTTTGAGAAATTCACCATGCGCATCGGTCTCAATTTGAAGGTCGGCGGGGTTGATCTGGACGCGTACAAGACCTTCCGCAGAGAGAACTCACAGGCCTCACACGCGCTGCGCCAGGAGCTGGAAGCGCTTGGCGGCTACCCCATGGATTGTGGCCCCACGCCGTACAGCAATATGGGCGTCTACTGGGTGAACATACTGGGCCTTGCCAATCCGGAGGGTACCGAGCCGAGACCGTATCCCAACGGTGACCCATTCTACGGGGAACTTGACGCGGTGGACGTGGAGACACTGTCGTTTGCGGAGGTCGATTTGCGCAGACGCATCATGATTGGCCTCGACTTCTACAAGCGCAACGTCCCCGGCTATGAACGCGTCTGTCTGCTCTCCTTTGCCAGCCAACTAGGTGTTCGCGATAGCCGTCGAATTACCGGTGCGCACTGCCTGACGCGTGCAGAGATGGACGCTGGTGTGCAATTCGACGATACAATTGGTATGACCGGTACGACATACCGAAACGGGAATCATCTGGAAGTTCCTTACCGTGCGCTCGTGCCTGCGGCGACTGACGGCCTTCTCACCGCAGGACGGTGCATCAGCGTAGATAGCGGCCTCATTCACTCGATCCGCCTCATCCCGCCGGCCATGATGACCGGCCAGGCCGCAGGTACTGCCGCCGCGCTGTGTGTGCACGAGGCGGTCCAGCCGCGCGAGTTGGATACTTCGCAATTACGCAAGCAACTCGAAGCTAACGATGCGGTGCTTCCGCGGGTCGTGGAAGCAGAGGCGATCTGACGGTCCCGGGGGTGCGGCAGTCCGCGATGGCGTGACTTTGAACCCGCTGGCTGGGCTAACGACCGGCGACCCTCGAGGCTTTGCTGGTGTCGCCGTCGTACCGTCGTGTCCCAATGGGGACCAGTGCACACACTATAAAGATACTCGGTTTCTCGGACTCCATCCCTCTCTGGCTACATCATAGAGAAAACGAGTATCTCATCTCCATACGTGCGTAAGCGATTGCTGCGGCGATATGGGTCTTAGAGATCTCTGCCGTCCCTATAGTCTCCTGGACAACGGGTTCGTAAACGCCGCCAGCACCCACGAAAACTTCGCCAGGTCATCGTTTATAAACGCCAGGCCAATCGACAGCGCGAACACGCCGGTGATCAGCAAGGAAATCATCATCTGATGTCGCCGCTCCTTTTGGCTCAACTGCGGATCGACGAGCCGGTCATTGTGAATTGCATACCACCATATTGTGGCGGAGATCACGTTGATTAGGACCATCACCATCGCATAGAAGATCGTTGCGGTGCGATTCCCATAATCGCTGATCAACGAGGTTGGAAATGGAACGAAGGCAATAGCCATCAACAGGAACAAATTGAGAAAAATCAGTCCCCTGTCGTACCGTATGATAAGGCGAAATCTACGGTGATGACCGATCCAAAACGAGCCAATCACAAGAAAGCTGATCACGTAGGCTAGGTACTTTGGCCAGATGGACAAGATAGCCTGCCACAGCTCCGCATTCGTTACCGCGCCGCGCATCTCCGGCAGCCGAATCTCGATGGACAGCAGCGTAATCGCAATCGCAAACACTGCGTCGCTGAAGAAAACCAGCCGCTCGAGACCGAATGAATCTTTCTCCCTAGCGGCAACCGAAGCCGATTCTTTCTGGTGTTCCACTGCACGCCGTTGTGATTTTCGCGTCATATCGCGTCCTGACCGATGTCTGGTCGCCGAATCCGTATCTACCGATTTGCCAGGAGATCGGTTACGGAAGGTTCTTCCTTGCATTCGAACAGCAGAGCATGGTACGTGTTTTTGCCCAAGGTCGCTTGCAGAAGATGCACGGGAAGTCTACTAGCAAGTATCCAGGATGATACAACACAGCCTGCGGCATCGATATGGTTATTGTGATGTAGATATAGTACAGAATAATGCACCCAACCCGCGCAAACGAAAACGCTGGCCAACAGTGCATATCCCACCCTTCGAGTGAGCAGCCAGGTGTTTGAAGGAGAAGGGCACAGCGCCGGGGTACTGGGCAAGGCTTTCCTAGATGGCGTGAAGGCAATTCTTCACGAGAACTTGATGGTCGTCGGTAGCGCGGCTTTCCGGTTACCAGAGGATACCCTGACCGAAGTGCCCATATTGATCAGGATACCCTCTGTTATCTCAGCTTCCAGGGACGGTATTCATTCACCTGAACTCGGTGGCCGGCTCAGGTTTGCCGGCGACTAACTCTAGCCGTTGCCGGCTTGTTCCCCGGCTGTGTCCACCGTGCCATCTGCAGTTGCGCCCATGTCGGCGCCTTCCTCACCCTGATCTACCGCCGTTTGTCCGGCCGCGCCATCCAATACCTGCTTAAACCGAACCACGTCGAGTACTTCGTTGGCACTGTCCACCTCGTGGTTCACCCGAACTACCTCGATGGGGGCAGAGCGGATCAGAGTCGTGTAGACGGGGCAACGAGCCTGCCAGCGTTCGTGCAGCACTTCGAACTCCTCATCGCTGAGCCCTTGCGCATCGATCATGACTCGAAATTCCCGGACTCTGGGATTGACCGAGCCGTCCTTCAGTCCCTGGACCGCGAGGTCGCCTTCCACAGACACATCTAGCGATTCCAGCGGCATTCCCAGTTCGACCGCCCCGGATTCGTAGATGAAGAGACCGCAGGTTGCCAGCGCTCCGAGCAACAGGTCTATGGGGTTTCGTTCTTCGTTCGGTCCGCCCAGCACCGGCGGCGAATCCACGACGAAGTGATTGCCACGGGCGTGGACGATGGACCGACCTGGTTGGACCAGCGTTGCTGAGAGCGCGGCCGTGGTCAGTTCAAGGTCTTCCTGATCTCCGACAACGTCAGCAGTGCCATTGTCAGTTTCAGCGGCCTCCCCTGCTGCTGGTTCGGTGTCACCTTTGGAGTTTTCTTGCGCAACCGGGGCGGCAATTGCCGTCAACACGGGGCTGCTGCTGGCCAGCATCAGCGCGAGTACCAGCGCTACCATCAGTAGCTTCTTAACAGTCATCTCTTTCTCCCTATCTCCATTCCGTATGCGTTGCATCAGACGAATCACTACACGGTGACTCAATTGACCCTTCCACCATATGTGCCGTCCACTCCCCGATCTCTGACCATGTCCGAAAGTAACGCACCTCTCCTGTCTTCAGGTTTTTGATCTCGCCGCGCCATTCACCCGAATACTCTCCAAGCGGTTCATGCCAGAGTCGTAGCGCAAACAGCATATTAGGCGGTGGCCGGGCCGACTCATCCATTGTTCCTCCTTTCTGCGGGTCGCGCTTGGGTGTATGTGCTCCACACCGTGCGCTCATCCTTAGCTGGAAGGAAGCGTAGTCGACGTTGCGTTTATGGATCGTTTATGGGCGGAACGGAATTGGTGGTCTAGCGTTTATTGTGGAGACCTGCAGAAGATGTAGAAAAGAGTCGTGCATCTAGTATCCGTCATCTGGCGCTGCGTGCTAGATGTACTGTAGGAAGTATCGATGATCGGGGACCTGCCAGAACAACTTCACATGCTCCAGCTCGTCGATGGTGGTCGCGCGCGCCTGAAGCTGGTTCACCGCGGCTTTGAGGACGACTGCTGCTCGCGGGTCCCGATGGTCGACAAAAATTTCGTAACAAGTGCGATAGGTCCGTGTAGTCTCGATCGTGGCATCAACGGGCTGGCCACGTAGCGTCTCCCACACAGTAACCGCGTGTTGATAGGATAGCTCCTCGTCTCCCTGTTCTCTGGCGACACGGGCCAAACCTGCGAGCCCATTCATGGCGTAATTGTGTTGCTCCATCAAGGCGTGGCCCTCGAATCCACGTTTGTATGCACGTGCCGCCTCAGGCCATCGTTGTCGACTCTCTTCCAGGTAGCCCAAGCGGACACTGTCTAGAGCCTCCTGTCTGATATCGCC
>JBJYXA010000534.1:0-1825 GCA_046259705.1 Caldilineaceae bacterium | reverse complement strand
CGATGCGAACGGATTCAGCAGCTAAGATGTATAACTTATTGTTGAACCGTTACTAGTGTCTTCAGGAGAGCTGAGATGAATAAGAATGCGTGGGCCTTAGCCCTGACGGTGGGATTGCTGGGTACGGGCAGCGCGGCGCAGGCGGCGCTGTTGGACGCGGGCAACGGGCTGGTTGACGACACGGTGCTGAACATCTGCTGGGTCGCCAACGCAGGGCTGAGTGCGGATCAGCTCAACGGTACCGCGAATTGGCAAACGTTGGTGGACTGGGCGGCCAATCTGGACTATGGCGGCTACCAAGACTGGCGGTTGGCGTCGATGTCGGTAGACGCCGGCACGCCCACGGGAAGTACTGACACGGTCGTCAACTGCCAGACGGATACAGAGGAGAACTGTCGGGACAACGAACTCGGCTACATGTACACCTACTATCTGCCGGGCAACTACGGCGACAACAAAACCGGAAACCAGACCGTCGGCGATGTCACACTGACGGGCATCCAGATCGCGTACTGGTCCGGTACGGAGTTCGCGTCGGATCCGGGCTTCGCGTGGGGCTTCACCGCCGACCGTGGCGGCCAGGGCTTCGTCCCTAAGGACTTGCATTACTACGGTTGGGCAGTTCGCCCCGGACAATGTCGAGCCGCGCCGACTGGTGCCCAGCCGGTCCCAGCGCTGGGTGCTTTGGGACTGGGATTGCTCGGTTTGTTGCTGGCGGGCGTGGCGCGGGCTCGACTTCGGTGATTCGGTCATTTGGGTGATTTGGTCCTTTCGACGGGGGTGCAGGGGGGATACTTCCCCCTGCTCGCGCGCAGCGCGATCTTCTCTGGCTGGTGAGGTTCCGTGGCGCGTTACCAGCGTCTTCCGATCTACAAGCAGGCGATGGATGTCGCGGTGCACTTCGGGAAGGTGGTGGCCGGCTTCAGTCGCAGCGGTAGCTAATCCCGCTCCGTTCCCCTATGCGACGCCATAGCGCCGTTATGAGCCACCGGGCTCTCCACTTAAGCGGAGTAGCTCAATGAGCTCTCTGCGCGGAGGGCAGAGGCCAGTCAGACGTCCGTTTTGCCCGCTTTTCCTCACCAGACAGCCCGCATCAGCTCGAAACCCAGCTTAGAACTTGCCGGCGGACCGCGGATCCAGAATGAGAGCGTGAAAATTATCCAATTCCCCAATTTACTCCGGTTAAGTGGAGAGCCCGGATGAGCCAATAGGGCAGTTCTGCAACCGTAGGCGCCGCCGACGACGTCGAGAATGTCCGCTTCGCGATCCTTTGCGGTCAGTTAATTGGCGAGCCTCAGTGGCAGCTTTGGGTCGCTATGTAAAGCTTTACATAGCGACCCAAAGCCGCCTCTCGTTCGGCCTGCCCTGGCGAGACACCGGCCCCTCTGCAAACAAATTACGACTGCATTCAGCTGATTTGGCGCAATGCAAGCGGCAGCCAATGCACGGGAGCCGATTGGTATTTCGTCATGGTTACTCCACCACGGGCTTTTCCGGCAACCAGAGAGTTCCAAACTGGCCGAGCCAGATCATGATTGGCACCACGGGCGGTAAGATCAGATAACCAAGCTGGTAGGCGAGCGCCAAGGCGTCGTATCCCCATGGTGCGAAGTCGAGCGCATCCGCTCCATCGGGGCCGAGCTGAAAGGCGATGACCTTTAGGATCTCGGTGCTGATGCCGAAGACCTGCACCGCCAGCAGCACGGCCATCCCGAGCAGCCAGTGCACGACGCGCCGCCCATCATCGGCGTCCGTTGCCAATACCAAGGCGGTATAGAGCGGCACACAGTAGCCGTACTTGAGCGGGTTCAGGTCGAACAGCAAT
>JBJYXA010000533.1:0-4432 GCA_046259705.1 Caldilineaceae bacterium | reverse complement strand
TTCCCGCAGACCAATCTGTTCAGAAATTGGGCGCCACGTATGATGCCAGGCGTATGGATGGTGGGCGATTCCATCTTCCCGGGCCAATCGACGGCGGCGACTGCCCTTGGCGGAATGCGGGTTGCCGCAGACGTGCTGAGCCAATACGGGCTCGGGACAGCCCGGGGTCGCGCGCGAACTTCTGCTGCATCGTTGGCGCTGCGCTAGCGCAACACGCCCCCGCCTGTTCCCACCTTTCGCCGGCTGGCCTTGCTACGGGTCTGCGACAAGGCTATCTCCTTGCGCCGTCACCTGCCGTCGTTCGTCTTCGCTCAGATGCCGTAACCCCAGTACATTGCGGCCCAACCTGGGGTCGGCGCGCAGTTTCGGCTCGTGTTTGATCAGAAATCGCCAGTACAGCGTATTGAACGGGCATGCGTCTGCACCAGTACGGGCCTTATGGTTGTACCGGCAGGATCGGCAATAATCGCTCATCTTGTTGATGTAGTTTGCCGATGCGATATAGGGCTTTGTCGCGATGATGCCCCCGTCCGCGTTGAGACCCATTCCCAGAACATTCGGGGCCATCACCCATTCATAGGCGTCGACGAAGGTGCTGGTGAACCAGTCGTTTACAGACTTAGGTTCAATCTCGGCCAACAAGGCGAAGTTGCAGATCACCATTAGCCGCTCGATGTGATGCACGTATCCGTCCTCGATGACGCGCCCTATCACCTGATGCAGACAGTGCATCTCCGTCTGCGCATCCCAGAACCACTCGGGAAGTGGTCGTCGCGCCTGCCATGCGTTTTCATCCAAGATCTCTGGCATGGAGCGCCAGTACTGCCAGTACATGAACTCACGCCAGCCGACGATTTGGCGGATGAAGCCTTCTACCGAGTTGATAGGCGCATCGCCGGCATGATATGCCGCTTCGACCGCCTGAGCGAGAGGCAGGGGCTCCAGCAGCCCAAGGTTGATATAGGGTGACAGGACGGAGTGATAGAGCGTTGTATGCTCGCTGCTCATGGCGTCTTCGTACGGTCCGAAGTCGCGCAGTCGATGCGTGAGGAAGTCCTGAAAGGCTTGCTGCGCTTGCTCGCGGTCTACGGCCAGATCGAAACCCTCCAAAGCACCGAAGCCAATACCCAGATGCTCGATCTCCTCCATGACGGTCGACGTGATCTCGTCCGGCGGGAAGCGCGGGATCGCCGGCGGCTCGACGTTGCTCGGAAGCGGCTTGCGGTTCTGCTTGTCGTAGTTCCACTGCCCGCCGGCCGGATTTTCATCGTCGTCCATGAGCAAAGCGTAGTGCACGCGCATGTTGCGGTAGAAGTGTTCCAGCACGTACCGTTTGCCGGGGACGGGGTCGGGAGTTGGATCGTATTGGCCCGTTAAGAACTGTGTGTTCGGTACAACCGTTACCGGGGTTCGCACCAAGTCTTCGAGCGTATCCGTCTGGAAGCGGCGACCGCCGTATGCACTCGCCGCCATGGTGTAGATACGCGCGGGCTTGTGCTCTTCGATATGGCCCTGAATCGCAGCCGCAAACGAATCATCGTGTCGATAATCGACAATGTATCCGTCTTCGGCAAGTTCCAGGGCGTAGTGACGCATGGCGCTGAAGAGCAAGGTCAGCTTCTTGCGATGATAGTTCATGCGCGTCGTGCGGCAGCGGCTCTCGATTAGCAGAACGCGTATGTGGTCGCGGGGAGCGTCTTTCTCCGCGGCGAGCAATGCCGGATGTTGCGCGAGGAGCTGGTCGCCGAGTATCCAAACGCTGAGGCAGGAGTCCGCGCTCATTGGCCTTTTGCTGGGACTTGCTCCGCCTGCCGGCCGAGATTTTCGACCATCTTGGAGAAGATAACCGCATGCAGCGGGTAGCTGCCGTACCAATAGGCGTAGCCGAAAAGTCCTTTTGGCGCAAAATAGGCGGTCTGTACGAGTTCGGTTTGTGTTCCCTGCTCAAGGGGGTTGGCGTCAAATTGCAGCCAGCCGCGTCCGGGCAGCTTCATTTCAGCGCGCAGTAGGATGCTGCGCCCCGGCGTGACTGACTCGACGCGCCAGAAATCGAGCGCCTCTCCTTCGCGCAGCTCGTTCGGATCGCGCCGGCCGCGCCGTATACCTACGCCGCCGACCATCCGGTCAAGAATGCCACGGACATGCCACAGGAAATCATAGGCTGGCCAGCCGCGCTTGCCGCCGATGCCCGCAAACACCTTGTAGACGCTATCCGGCGTCGCACGAACCACCCTGCGCCTCCGCTCAATGAGGACGCCCTGCTCTTCGGTTAAGTATACGGGCGGCAGATCACCCATGCTCGAGGCGAGGGCATCCGACCAGATAGTCTCCACATGGCCGCGCCGGATGGATTCCAGCGCCAGCTCGACCGCTTGCGCATACGCCAGGGGCTCGATCTCGGGAAACAGCTCCGCCGCGGAATGATCCGTTACGGTCACCTCATTGCGCAGGCCCTCTATGAGAGGCCGCGCGATCGTCCAGGAGACAGGCGTCATCCAATGCACCCAATGGGAGGAAAGGCCCGGCGTCAGGACCGGCACGGCGATCATCAATCTTTTCAGCCCGCGGATGCGTGCGTATTCCTGCATCATGTCGGCGTAGGTCATCACGTCAGCGCCGCCGATCTCGACGATCTTGCCGCGCGCTTCCGGTCGATCCAGGGCGGCGACCAAGTAGGCGAGCACGTCACGAATGGCAATGGGCTGTGTGCGCGTGTAGACCCAGCGCGGGCAGATCATGACAGGCAGCCGTTCCACCAGGTTGCGAAGCATCTCAAACGAGAGACTGCCGGAACCGACCACCATTCCGGCGCGAAACTCGGTCACCGGCAGGCCGGTTGAACGCAGGGCGGCGCCGGTTTCCTGCCGCGAGCGCAGGTGCTCGGACAGCTGGCTGTCCTCCTCACCCAAACCGCCCAGGTAGACGATCTGCTCAACGCCTACGGCGGCGGCTACATTGGCGAAATTGGTCGCCGCCTCGACGTCGCGCCGGCTGAAGCTTCCCGAGCCGCCCATGCTGTGAATCAGGTAGTAGGCGGTCTGGACGCCCTGCATGGCCGGCAGCAACGACGCGGCGTCGAAGACGTCGCCCGTTACCACGTCAACCTGATCGCGCCAGGACCGGTGCTCGATGCGCTCAGGGCCGCCCCGCACAAGAACGCGCACCCGGTGTCCGGCTTCGAGCAATTGCGGCACCAGACGGCCGCCGATATAGCCGGTTGCCCCTGTGACGAGCACGGGGCGCGGCTCAGTTTCTTTGCGGTCCTGTATGGACGTCATCGCATCCTCCGACAATCGACCTGCGGCGTAGCCGCCGTTGTTGCGGCGCTGGTGCCTGTCCGTTCCCAATGCAATAGCGGGTGAAGACGTTCGCAAATGGCAATCCAGCCATGAACTGACCGTGCCGTTTCTGGGCGCACCCCAGAGGAGTGTCGTGTGAAGACTAGCATGAAAATGGGCCCGGACGCTCCTCGTATTTGGTCAGGCAGTGAAGACGACTTGACAGACACTACTGGAAATGATCAAGTATGAAGACGTTGGGTGAGTTGCTCTTGCTGCTGTACATACTCATCCAGGAGACGGCGAATCATCCTCTGGTAAGAGGAGTTGTTTTCCTCTGCAGCCTGCTTGAAAAAGGCAACGCTGGATTTGCTCAGTGCAATGGTGACCTTTACGACCTCGTCTGCCTCTGCTAGCTCTTGTGGCGAAGGAAGAAAATCACGGACACGTTCCCCCAATTCAATGGGCTCATCTGTGTAATTAACGGCCTCTCTGTTCTTGCTCATACCGCCTCCTTCCTCTTCGCCAGTATCCGGCTCCGATGATTCGGATATGCCCTTCCCTATAGGTGAATCGAACCGTCATGACGCCTTTGCCGACTTTGCCTAAGCAAAAGTACCGCTGTTCAGTCTCGCTATGCGCCAGATCTTCAACGATGACACGATTCTGGTCTTCGAAGGCTATGCGTGCCTCTCGGAACGAAACTCCATGCTTGGCTTGATTGAGCTGGTCTTTATCATCGTCCCACTCAAAAGTAACACGCTCAGCCATGAGAATAGTGTATCATGATATGGCAATATAGCAATACTGAAATATGGGCGAGTGTTGTGCAGCGGTCAAGCTACCAGCGTGATCTAGGCGAAGGGCTCCCAATCGGCCAGTGTGGTGTCTGAGCTACGAAAAGTAACCCCACAGAACGCACTGTACGGATGTTTTCGGGCCTATGCCCATCCGTAACCCCTACTCATGGGCCTCGTCGCAAACCCTTTCTTGTGCGGCATCTTTCTGAATGGTTTGATGCACTGTTTGGCGATGCCGGGCCCTGGGTAGTGTATCGAATTCGGTGGAAATAGGAATTAGGCATTGAACAGAGCGACTTGTTGGGCGATGGCGGCGGTGGCACCGGTTCGGGAATGGTAGGCGTTGGCCTTGCG
>JBJYXA010000532.1:0-3060 GCA_046259705.1 Caldilineaceae bacterium | reverse complement strand
CTGTCCAAGATCGGCACCATCCACTCGGTCCGTGGCAACCAGCGCCTCGCCGAGATTGCCTATCGCTGGGCCCTGAGGGAGGACCCCCGCAACCTCGCCGCCCTGACCGGCGTCGGCGTCCTATCCTTGAAGAAGAGGGATTACGCGGAGGCCAGGAAGCACCTGGATCTGGCCGTGAGCATCGATGACCGTATCGCGCTGGCCCACAATGCACTGGGCGTCATCGCGGATCTGGACCGCGACTATGCCCGCGCCCAACGCCACTACGAGAAGGCCCTGGTCGGCAACCCCGGCTCTCCCTCCCTGCTGAACAACCTGGGATATTCCCGCTACCTGTCCGGTAACTGGAAGGGCGCCACCGCGGCCTTCCGGGAGGCCCTGCTCGTCGACCCCAACTACGAGCTTGCCTGGCGCAACCTCGCCCTGGTCTATGCGCGGGAGAAGCGGTACACCGATGCGGTGGACGCCCTCTCCAAGGTCCAGGATCTTCCGAAGGCCTATAACGACGTGGGCTACGTGGCCATGGTCGGCGGCCGGTTGGACGATGCCAAGGGGTTCTTCGAGGAGGCAAAGCGCCAGTCCGCCGACTTTTACACCCTGGCGGACACCAACCAGCGCCGGGTGGAGATCATGCAGGGGCATTCGGCGGCGCCTTGAGGGTTAGGCAATGAGCACAAGCGTCCGCGAGCGCTTCCGCCATCGCGGCTCGACTGGAAGGCGGAAAGATCAACGGGGCGGCGAGGTGGTGGAGTTCGCCATCTTCGCCAGCGTCTTCTTTCTCATGATCTTCGCGATCATAGACATGAGCTTCGCGGTGTTTAATCAGGGCATCACGAATCAGGCGGCCCGCTATGGGGCGCGTCAAGGGACGCTCTATTGGGTCGATCCTGCTCGCTACAACCCCAGCAATCCAATGGGGAACATCCGTGTGAGGGAGCAGTTTATCGTCAGCGGGGTAGACTACTACGGCGAAAAGACCCTGCTGAACTTCAGTGGAGTTCCAATCAGGAAGGACACTATCGAACTCCCGGGGGCCAACTCCCCATCCGGCAGCGCCCCCAACCGCGAGTGGACAAATGTCTCAAATGCAAGAGTCACGGTTCGGCTGGAGTACCCACACAATTTCCTCGTCTTGAATGCGCTTGCCGGCTTGCTCGACGTCACCATGGATGCCGATACACGCCTGAGCACCGAGTCGGATTGATGAAGGCAGACGGTTTGGAGGGATCAGCCATGCGCACCTCGCCTCGGAGGAAACAATTCGGGGGAGAGACCGTTGAGTTTGCCTTCGTCTTACCCTTCCTTCTTCTGCTGCTCGGTGGGTTTGTGGAGTTAGGCATCTTTCTCGCCGACGGGGCCGTCTTCGCGGATGCGAGCCGGGCCGCTGCGCGCGAGGCGATAAGCTGCGGTGATACCGTTGCGGTTTGCGACCAGCGGGCCCGGGATGCCGCCGATGATGTGCTCGCGTCCGGCATCCGGATGTGGTCCAGTGGAACGCCGTATGATTGCGGGGGTGGGGGGTGCGCGATTGATAGGGAGGGTGCCAGTGATCCCGGTGATACGGTCACGGTGACGGTCACGCTGCCGTATCAGTTCCGTCTGCTGCCTCGCTTTGGCACCGTGCAGGTGTCCGGCTGGACGCAGATGCGGATGCTGCCTCACTGAGGATATGACCATGCTTAGAAGACATCGGACGCATCAGCGCGGGGCCTCGATCGTTTTATTGCCAATCATGCTCGTTGTATTGCTTGGCGTCGGCGCCTTCGCGGTCGATCTGAACAATGTCCTCGTGAAGCAGACAGAGCTCCAGAACGCGGCCGATGCTGGAGCCTTGGAGGGCGCTCGGGTCCTTTATTGCGCGGATGGACGCATCAATTACGCGGATAACCTTTGCGCGGCTGGGCAACCATCAGCAAATAATGCAGCAAGCGCGGCCGCCAGCGCCAATCTTAGTCAACGGGTAGCGGTGGAGGTCCTTAATGCGGATCGAGGCCACTGGGAGTTTCGGTCATCCAAGACTGACGCGACTGGAATCGAACGTGGGGGTGTCTTTACTGTAAACAGCACCACAACCGCGGCGGACCTGCTTAATTCGGACGGCAGCTTCAAGAGCTTTCAAGTTGTGAATAACGACCCCAACGAGATCAATGCGGTGCGTGTGATCACCGCCCGCCAGACCACGCCGATTCGGTCTTGGTTCGGGCGGATCCTGGGAATTGACAGCTATCAAGGCCGGGCGAGCGCCGTCGCCTATGTTGGGTTCGCGGGCAAGATCCTTCCTGGGGAAGTGGATTGGCCTTTGGCAATGTGCCTGGATGCAGTGCAAGATGGTTGCTCCGTTGGCAGGGTCATTAGAGACAATGCAGACACGGGTGGTTGGACGGATTTCGTTCAACCCTGTGCCAGCGGGGAGGCGGGCTGTACATGCGGTGGGGCCGCAAACGCAAATGCGGTGAAGGATTTGGTTTTCGGTTGCGGGGGAGATGTTAACGAGGAGGAGCTTTTCTTGGGTGTCGAGATGAACACCAACAATGGCATAGGTGGAACGGTTCCCAACGTCACGTACCAGTGCTTCACGGAAGAGTCGGTCAAGCTTGAGGGAGAGACATTCGCCGGTAAGCTGAATGAGCTCGACGCGGACGGGGATGGGTTCCCGGATCGGCCCTGGCAGTGGCTCCTGCCGGTCATCGACTGCAGCATTAGCAAGCCAAACGGGTGCAATCCCCTCGTGGGGGCGGTCTTGGTCGATGTCCTGTGGATGTTTGACGAAAACTCGAAGAAGCTCGACGATTCGGCGCCGCAAGCAATGACGAGAGTTGATTCCCAAGGAGTCCAGGTGTCCTGGAATTACCTGACAGCAGTGGATGTCATCAACAAAGATCTGAAAAGCAATGGCCTAGAGCGCTGGCAGTCGTTCGTGAACTTCTTTAATCTCAAGGAGCCCGACGGGATCACGCCGGCTCTGCCAGAGAACAAGAGCATTTACTACGCGCCCGATTGCGAGCCCGCGGGTGCCTTCGGTGGTACGGGAGGTGCCAACTTCGGAATCCGGGCGGCCGT
>JBJYXA010000531.1:8181-12718 GCA_046259705.1 Caldilineaceae bacterium | reverse complement strand
CCAAAACAGACCACGACGGCGTCGATACGCATGACTAGCCTCAGGTAGCGGTAGACGTCGTTGAGGGAATAGGCCAAAATATGGTTCCTCTAGCGGGCGTGCTTGTCGGTTGGCGGCTGGTCCATGGAGGGCAACCGCCCGAGGCAGTCTTGTAGCGCTGTCGCATTAGCTGCTGCAAAACATCGGCATTGGGCTTACGATCATATTGTAGCCGATACGCACCTTCCGGTCCAAGACTGGCGCATTATACAGCGGTACGAAGGCAGGCGATCTCGACCCTTTCTGGTACAATCTATCGGACAAGACAGCGAAGGAGAGAAGAGTAAATTGAACTTCCTACGGACCGGTGAAACCGGTGATCAAGAGTCCATAGAGCCGTTGGCCAAAGCCAAGAAGAGCTCGTCATCCGGCTCCAAATCCCTCGTCGCACCCATTCTGCCACTGCTGATCGTCGTAGGTCTGATGTGGCTCGTATGGTTTGTGGATTGGTTGCCGTTCCCTAACCTCGACCTCACGCAATACGGAATCCACCCGCGTACCATTCAGGGATTGTTCGAGATCCCAATTGCGCCGTTCATTCACGCTGATTTGGCCCACCTGGTCGCCAACACAATACCGCTCTTCATCCTGGGATACCTGATTATCATCCGGGACAAGCGGAATTTCATGCTGGTGTTTGTGGTCGCCATGATCGTTAGCGGACTTGGTATCTGGACGTTTGGCGCGACGGGTACGGTGCATATGGGAGCCAGCGGCGTGGTATTCGGCTTCATGGGCTATCTACTGGCGCGTGCCTACTTCGAACGCAGCTTCGTTTCGATCCTATTTGGTATCATCGCAGTCCTGTTATACGGCAGTATACTGGCCGGCATTCTCCCTGGGCAACCCGGTGTCTCTTGGCTGGGTCATCTGTTTGGGCTCGCGGGCGGTGTATTGGCTGCATGGGCGGCCCACCGCACCAAACCAAAAGCAGCCAGTTCCGGCAAAAAATCCAAGCCTAAGGCGGCAAGCCTACGTGCCAGTGGTCAAGATCTGGACGAATCGGAACCTGGCTAACCGGTCTGAAGTCAATTCCTATCTCGCGTGTCAATTCGTACATCGTCCTTCCTTACAATGTTGCAGCGAGGTACCGACCCAAATGTGTGCACGCAATTCGACCGAATGGAAATCGCTTCCCAGAGCGGAAGTCGTGAACGCAATTGAGCGACGGAATCCGGTACGCATTCCGCTCGTATACGCCAAGTGGTGGGGTGAGGGGTTGGTAGATTTGCACGGAGATGAGTTGCGACGCTTCGACCGGTACCCCGAAGATGCGACCATCCTCCTGATAGAACCGGTAATTCCCGAACAGATGAACTTGTCGTGGCCCATCCTCGACGAAGGAGCCCGTGACGCGCGCGTGGTGCTGGACGATTGGTCGAAGCTGGATGAGTTCATCGAGAAGTTTCCCGATCCCGAGAGCGACCCCCAGATGGATGCGCTGATTGAGCAAGCGAGCGTCGTGCGAGCCGAGAATCGGTATCTGATGTTCGGCTGGTGGCGTTTGTTCTTCGAGCGGCCGTGGGCCATTCGCGGCATGCAGAACATGCTCATGGACTATTACCTCTATCCCGAGGAAGTCCATCGATTGCACGACGCCCTCTGCACGCTCTACATTTCCTATCTACAGCGCGCAGTTCGGGAACTGCAGCCCGACGGATTCTGGACCAGTGACGATTTAGGCCATCAGACGCAGCTGTTCATGAGCCCGGCATCGTTTCGCGAGATGATAAAGCCGTACTATGTTCGCATCGGCGAATTCATCAACGCCAATGGTCTGCATTGGTGGCTACATTCCTGTGGCAACAACACCGCCATTCTTGGTGATCTGGCAGAGGCCGGCGTGGACGTCTTCCACCCGGTACAGAAAGGGACGATGGAATACGCGGCCGTCGCAGAAAAATACGGTGAACGCCTCACGTTCCTTGTCGGCTTCGACGTCCAGCATGTATTGCAGGAAGAGACTCCGGATGGGGTACGTGCGGAAGTGCGCCACATTATCGACACATTCGACCGGCCGGATGGAGGGCTGTGTGTTGCCGCCGGCAACGGTATCCTGCCGGGCACGCCGCTGGACAATGTCGAGGCGTTTCTCGACGAGACGCTACGCTATGGTGCGGCACACCGGCAACGCATGGGCGTTCTCCAGCCGTGATTGCAGAGCGGCAACCCAACGCCGGCTCACACCAATGTGGAGTTCGGCAGTCAGACAGCCAAAGCTGTACGCCGCATGTGCATGGTGCCCGGCGGCGAGATCTGTGTGTGCGTAGTATTTGGTATGATTGAATCAGTCCTCCCCCCAACTTGATGTCCGCTGACGAAGTAGAAGCGAGTCCTTCATGTCGCAGACTAATTCATCGATTCGGCCCGATGTAGTGTCCATTGGCGCCCAGGCGCTCTCTGACCTGTACGATTATCTCGCTACGCAAGGGCTCAACAAGCTTGTACTCATTGCGGATGCTAATACGTACGCTGCATTGGGTGAAAGATTGGAAGCGCAACTCAGAGCGTTGGACGCCGACGTCATTCCTGTAGTCTATATGAGCGAAGAAGTGGTCGCGGACGCGGCCCATGTACTGGAAGCCTTGGTCCGTACCGACAGGGAACCACGCACCTACCTCGCCGTCGGCTCGGGAACGATTACGGATATCACGCGCTTCGTGAGCTGGCGCACAGGCAACCGCTTCATTTCTGTGCCGACTGCGCCGTCCGTGGATGGTTTCGCATCGCTGGGCGCCCCACTGATCATCCAGGGCGTGAAGACAACCCTGCTAACGCAGTCACCCCGCGCCATATTTGCCGACCTGGATACGCTTGCCGCAGCCCCACAGGAGATGATCGCGGCGGGTTTCGCCGACGTGCTTGGCAAGTACACTTCCGTGGCGGACTGGCGAATCGGCCGGCTGCTGTGGGATGAACCGTATGACGAGGAAATTGCCGTACGCACACTGGACACTGCACGTAAGGCGGATGCGCGGGCAGCGCTGATTGGGGAAGGGTCGCCGGAAGGTGTGCGCGTGCTGATGGAGAGCCTCATCGAGTCCGGCTTCTGCATGCTCGATTTCGGCAGTTCACGCAATGCCTCCGGCGCAGAACATCACTATTCGCACTACTGGGAGATGCAACTCCTGCGTCAAGGTCGCCCTGCTGTCCTTCACGGGGCAAAGGTCGGCGTCGCCACTATCTTGGTCGCGCAGCTCTACGACCTGCTGAAAAGGCTAACGCGAGAAGAGGTCGCGGATATGCTGGAGGATTCGCGTCTTCCGGCATTGAAAGACGAAATCACCACGATTCAGGATGCGTATGGGGAGATGGCGCCACAGATTATCGCGGACCAGGCGCCGTTCCTGAATTGCAGTGAGCGGCGGTATGATGAAGTCAAGCGCAGGATTCTGGACAACTGGAGTGAGATTCAGGAAATCGCGAACCAGGTGCCTCCCGCCGATCACATTGCCCGCACCTTGGAACAAGTGGGCGGGCCGACGACGGTGGCGCATCTGGGCTTGACCATGGAAGAGCAGTACGGTGCGGAGCAGTATGGACATTATCTACGCCAGCGCTTCACGGTACGCAAACTGATGCGCGTACTGAACCTGGAATAGTGCTATCGCATCAGCTCCAGCAAAGATAATGTTCTTCGTACCCTTGGCAGTCTTGCCATATCCAAAGTCGTCATCCGGAGCCGTTGTGCACGAGGGGTAGGAACTACATGGCACATTATCATGAACGCTTCTCCGTCGAAGGTAAGTCCGCTTTGGTTACGGGCGGGTCAAAGGGCATGGGCGTCGACATAGCCGTAGTACTGGCTCAGGCGGGGGCCGATGTAGCCATCGTGGGTCGCGACCGCGCCGGGCTGGACCAGACGGCAGAGAAGGTGCGCGAAGAAGGGCGTGCGTGCATCGTCATCGAGGCGGATCTTGCTACGATTGAGGGTTGCCAGAATGCCGCAGAAGTCGCACTGGAGAAGTTTGGTACTGTCGATATTCTGGTCAACAACGCAGGCATCGCACGGGTGGAAAACATACTGGACATGGCTATTGAGGACTGGGAACAGGTGCAGGCCGTCAATCTGCGAGCGCCGTTCCTATTGGCCAGAGCCGTCGCTCCTGGGATGATCGAGCAGCAGAACGGAAAGATCATCAATATCTCTTCACAGGCCGGTGTGATCGCTCTCGAAGGTCACGCTGCTTATTGTGCGTCCAAAGGTGGCCTGAACATGTTGACTAAGGTCATGACGGCGGAATGGAGCCGCTACAATATCCAGTGCAACGCAGTGTGTCCGACAATTATCCTGACGCCTATGGCGGAGCAGGTGTGGAGTGACCCGGCCAAGAGCAATCCCATGTTGGAGAAGACGCCGCTGCGTCGCTTCGGACAGCCTATCGAGGTAGCTGACCTAGTACTGTTCCTGGCCTCTCCCGCGTCCGACCTCATCACTGGCGAGACGATCATGATCGACGGTGGCTTCACGGCCATGTAATCGAACTATGTGGGGGCG
>JBJYXA010000531.1:0-8081 GCA_046259705.1 Caldilineaceae bacterium | reverse complement strand
GGGCTTGCGGACGTAGCTGCCATGGGCGAAGTATTCGCCAGCCCTTCCAGCGAACAGGTCTACCGTTGCACGAAGGCAGTGGCGACCGACGCAGGGGTGCTCTACACCTACGGAAATTATAGCGGTGACGTGCTGAACTTCGACATGGCCGCGATGCGCTGCCAAATGGACGGCATCGACGTCCGCTCAGTCCAGGTCACCGACGATGTTGCATCCGCGCCTAAAGGTGAGGAAGGTGAACGCCGCGGTATTTCTGGCGACTTCTTTGTGTTCAAGATCGCAGGGGCCGCGGCGGCCCGGGGAGACAACTTGGACGAGGTAGAACGCCTAACGCGGCATGCCAACGCACACACGCGTTCGTTTGGTGTGGCCTTCGGCGGATGTACATTGCCCGGTAGTTCGAAACCGCTTTTCAGTGTTGAAGAGGGTCGTATGGAGCTAGGGTTGGGCGTACACGGTGAGCCCGGTATCCGAGGGGCCGAAATGCGGCCGGCGAGCGAAATCGCCGCTATGGTCGTGGACACGGTGCTTGAAGATGCGCCGCCTGGGGCGGGCGATCGGATTGCCGTTTTGCTCAACGGGCTGGGAAGCACGCAGTACGAAGAGATGCTTGTGTTGTACAAGGACGTTCACGGGCGGCTGGCCGCCGCCGGCCTCGAACCATACCGCCCCATCGTCAATGAGATGGTCACGTCGCTAGACATGGCCGGCTGCTCCCTGAGCCTTCTTTGGCTGGATGACGAGTTACAGCCGCTCCTGGATGCCCCATGTGCGTCGGCTGCCTATACGCAATGACCACTTTAGATCGGCCCAGTTCTCATGGATAGTTCTCGCCAAGTAGTCGACCTCAGCCTTCGCTACGCGCTAGAACTCATCGAGACACATGTTGACGAGCTAGGGGCGCTGGACGCTGCAGCCGGTGACGGTGACCACGGAACAACGATGGTCCGTGGCCTGCGCGCGGCCAACGACGCCATAGGGAATTTATCGGCAGATGTCACGGCCGGACAGGCATTGATTACAGCGGGCAGCGCGTTCGCCGACGCTGCAGGCGGCGCGTCCGGCGCGCTGTTCGGCGTGTTCTTGACAGGCATAGGGCAACAACTTGCTGACGGGCTATCCGATGACGCTGCAGTTTCCCGTGCGGTGGCAAATGCCGCGTCTACCGCTGCGAGGATGGGAAAAGCCGTCGTAGGCGACAAGACCTTTGTGGATACGCTCAGCCCGTTTGTGACAACGCTGGACGATGGCGTGGCCAGAGGACTCAAACTAGCCGAAGCATGGCGACAAGCCTTGCCCGCCGCGGAGCAAGGCATGGCGTCGACCGCCGGCATGCTTGCCCGCAAGGGACGTGCCTCGCGGCTCGGCGAACGGAGCCGCGAGGGACTCGATCCCGGTGCTGTGTCTATGTATTATCTGTTGCTGACTGCTGGCGCCGCACTAGAGGAATCGTGCCAAGATAACGTCTCAGAATGAAGCCCCAACACGTTATCTTGAAATGGTATTTTCGGTATGACCAACCCGCTCGTAATCAGCATCGATAGCAGCACGACGGCCTGCAAGGCTATCGCATGGGATAGCTCCGGGCGCGCCGTCGCCGAAGGTCGAGCCGCCTATCCCATGCTGCGCCCGCAAGCAGGATGGGCCGAGCAAAACGCCGAACATTGGTGGAACAGCGCATGTGCAGCCATTCGGGATTGCGTGAGCCAGGTGGACGTCGATGCGATAGACGCCCTGGGCATCACTCACCAGCGCGAGAGCTTCGTGCCGGTGGACCGGAATGGACGACCTATACGCAACGCGATTTTATGGTTGGATGAGCGAAGCCAGTCGCAGCTAGAGTGGCTTGACGAGAAATATGGTTCGGGCGCCCTGCATGAATTGACAGGCAAGCCACCGTCCATGACGCAGGCGTTGCCCAAGATAGTATGGCTCATGCAGAATGAGCCGGTCACTGTAGCTGCCGCGGCTAAGTTTCTGGATGTGCACGCGTTCCTTGTATCGCGCCTCACAGGCGAGATGCGCACCAGCATCGCTTCGGCAGACCCGCTGGGACTCGTGGATATGCGCGCCGGACGCTGGGCGACCGATCTCATCGAAGACCTGGGCCTCCGACCGGATCAGTTCGTGGAAACTGTAGCACCGGGCACGATAATCGGTCACATCAACGCACTGAGTGCGGCTGCTACAGGACTACGGGAAAATCTTCCGGTCGTGGCGGGCGCGGGCGACGGGCAGTGCGCCGGCTTGGGCGCCAATGCGTTGGTCGAAGGACGCGCCTACCTGAACATGGGTACTGCCATTGCAGCAGGCGTGTACAGCGATGAGTACGTAATCGACCGCGCCTTTCGCACGCTTTGTGCCCCTTTGCCCGGTGCCTACTTCTTCGAACATATATTGCGCGGCGGGGTTTTCACGGTGCAATGGTTTGTGGAACACTTTGCCACGGACCTGGAGAATGAAAGCTCCGTGAAGAGCGCGGAACAACTACTCGAAGCCGCGGCCGAAGGGATCCCGGCTGGGGCTGACGGACTGATGCTGGTGCCCTACTGGAACAACGTGATGAGCCCGTATTGGGATCCATCAGCGACGGGCATCACGATCGGTTGGACGGGGGATCACGGTCGAGCCCATCTCTACCGTGCCATACTAGAAGGGGTCGCGTTCGAACAGCGCCTGGTCGGTGAGGCGATGATGGCGGCGACGGGCCAGCGCTTCACCGAATATGTGACGATGGGCGGCGGAAGCCGGAGTGATCTCTGGTGCCAGATCATGGCCGATGTCACAGGGGTGCCAGTAACGCGCTCCTCAACCATCGAAGTCACTTGCTTGGGAGCCGGAATTATGGCCGCGGTCGCCGCGGGTTGGTTCCCCAACGCGAGGGCGGGCGCGAGCGCGATGACGGAGACGGCTTCTCGGTTCGAACCGAATTCGGAGCAAATGATAATATACGATCACCTATTTCGAGAGGTGTATGAACCACTGTTCCCAACCCTGCAGCCGTTACTGACACGACTCTCATCATTGACACAACGCAACCGATAACTCGTCTGGACAAAATGCCAAAGCCGAGACGAGTCAAGAAATTGCGATTTGCGACAGGTGACAGCATCGAAATCCCTAATGCCAACTATTGGTTTCAATGACGAAATGGAGATGGAATAACATGGACAAAAGCAAAAAAATCGTCGTCGGCGCCGATCACTTCGGGATGCCGTTGAAAAATGTGGTGCGCGATCACCTCGCCGAGCTGGGGTACGAGGTAGTCGATCTAGGCGTGAACAGCGACGACCCCGTAGACTATCCCGACGTCGGGGCTAAGCTTGCTGAGGCAGTGGCTGCGGGCGAGTACGAACGAGGTGTACTGGTGTGCGGCACCGGAGCAGGCATGGCCATAGTGGCCAACAAAGTGCCCGGTGTGCGCGCCGTTGCAGTCACCGACCCGTACACGGCCGAGCGAGCCGTGGCTAGCAATAACGCTCAGATCATCACGATGGGCAGCCAAATCACAGGAACCGCAGTGGCCACCAAACTCATCGATATCTGGATCGAATCCGAATTTCAAGGTGGGCGGTCCGCACCCAAAGTAGCAAAAATCGACGCTTTGGATGCAAAATATCACCAACCCTAGTCAATTCAAATCTCGTGCTATGGCAGCCGATGCCTTCATCGAGTTGCCATAGCACCGAAACGGCTATGCCGCGTCACCATGCGGCGCGCCGGCCAAGATGGCGTCTATACGCGCCAGCTCCTCATCGCTCAAGCGTACGCCGACAGCGCCCAGTTGCTCCTCCACTTGATGCGGGTTTTTCGCGCCTACGAGAGCACACGTAATCGCTGGGTTCCTCAACACCCAGGCGAGAGCGAGTTGGACCATTGAGATGCCTTTATTGGCCGCAACCTCGGCTAACTGATCTGCCGTCCTAATGTAAGTGGCGAACAGGTCGCCTTGAAAGCGCGGGAACCCTGAACGCTCATCGTCCGCAGCAAAACTGTGTCCAGGACGATAGCTGCCAGTCAGTAGCCCCTTGGCCAGTGGGCTGTGTGCGAGAATTCCGATGCCGTAATTCTCACACAGTGGTACATCGACGGCTTCTATCTCGCGAAAGAACATGTTGTAGCGCGGCTGGTTGGACTGGAACGGCGCCGTCTGCCACGCCCGCGCCATCTGTGCCGCGCTATAGTTGGAGACACCAATGTAGCGGGTCTTGCCTTCTTCTTGCAGGCGCGCCATAGCCTCCATGCTCTCTTCGACCGGCACGGTGGCATCCCAACGATGGAGTTGGTAGAGATCTACATAGTCGACCTTCAGCGCGTGCAGGCTATCTTCCATGGCAGATCGGATGCCCGCGGCCGAGAAGTCTTGGCTGGCCTTTGTAGCGAGAAAAACCCGTTCACGATACCCACCGCTCAACGCCTTCCCCAGTATAGCTTCGCTGGTACGGTACGCTTGCGCCGTATCAATCAGCGTGATGCCGCTATCTACGGCGAACTGGATGGTGGCTATCGCATCTTCATCGCTTACTGCGCCCAGTCCGCCGCCCAACGGCCATGCACCCAAACCTAGTACAGATACCTTGGGACCCCGCATGCCCAGTCTACGAAACTCCATTACCGTCTCCTCCATTCGTCGTGTTGTCGAGCGCACGGGCTCGATCTCGAGCAACCTATGTTCTTGTCGGCTAGCTTTCATTGCTGGCCTTGGACTTGCGCTAGAATCTGATTCAGGTTGCCTACGCCGATCGCAGCCCATTCTTGTTCCAGGCGAATCGTATCCGCGAAATTCTTTTGGTAAGGTGTCCATTGCTCCAGGACAATGCTTGCATCAGGACACGCTGCCTGTAGCATCCTCAACTGTTCCGGCAAGTCCAGGAGACCTTGACCCGCGGGCACACCAAGGACCGTGAAAGCCGTATTCGATTCGTGGCGCACGACGCGAAAGTCCTTGACGTGCAGACATTTCGTGAACGGCATGAGCGCCTCAATCACCTCGCGCACGCCCTCCGCCCGGCCTAACGAGTTGGTCGTATCCAGACAGACGCCTATGTTGACGTTGTCTAGGTCGCGCACGAATGACCGTAGTTCGAGGACGCTCGTTGTCTCGTAATTCTCGATTGCCAGCATAACGCCGGCGTCAGCGTACCGGTCGGCTACCTGGTCGATACGCCGGCGCTCCTCCACCAGTCCCGGAGAAGGTTCCATGAAGATCGTTCGAACCAGGTGCGCGTCCAGCATGTGGGCAATTTCTAGGAAGCGTAACAGATGGCCTGGATCACTGCCCTTGGTGCCAATCTCGAGCCCTATCCCGCCGGCGTCGGCATATTGTCGCACTGCGACCAGCTCTGTGTGGTTCATACTAGTCAAGTCCGGCAATACGCAGATCTGGACGAGCGGCACGTTGAGCAGGAGAGCCCGATCGATCAGATCTTGTGCGCTCAAATTCCGATAGCCAGCGCGGGCGGCGGCATCTGCGGACTCATTACGAAATATCCCAGAAGCCCAGCCGTAGGTATATGTACCGATCCCTAGTTTCATAGCCGGATCCTGATCGCTCTGATGACGCAGTGTTTGTTCGAATAGCGGGTCGATTAGCGGGAAAAGCTGAGTGTTGCGCTGTGCCAACGCAATGCGATGACGGGCTTGAAACGGACAACATCAGGATAGCATCGTACACTGCGTTAAGGCAATGGCCATTGCTCAACGCAGTGTACGATGCCGGGTCTCCTCGATGTGGATTGGACGTTTACCTACACTGGCATATCTCGCACTGTCGCGCTTCGCTGTGACGCGGTTGCCGTGGCAGTCGATCCCCAGCCGCGCGATAGGCGTCAACGTGGTCTACAACTCCGTGACAGCCGAGGTTGTGCCGCGTATGAAGGACGCGGACAAGCCCGTATGGAGATGGGCAGTGAACACAGAGAGGTCGTCCCTATCATTGGCGCGGATGTAGGTTCCGTCCATTACCCTAGCCATCCTGATCGGATACTTGCGGCCTCTGCAAGATGGGAAACATCAGACACGCGGACTTCACGCCCGCCTTTCCGAACCTAAGTCCACCTTGCCGTCCCCTTTCTAGCCACTGGTGAGCAGCTTGCCTTCGACTTCGTGCCAAAGGTCGCGATAGGCGCGGGCAGCGCGTGATCGCGGCGCAAACTCCGGTACTGGCTCCCGGTATACCCCCATTTGTTCGACCTGCGACGAAAATGGGATCATGCTATTCAAAAGGTCGTCGATGCTGGCGGGAAGCCCTGCGACTAGCTCACGGTGCATCTTCTTGCGCCGGTCGACCATGGAGAGAAATGTTGCCGTCCGGTCGCGCCCGCCGCGCACTTCATTGAGGAAGTCGCTAAGTTGCTCGTGAGAGTGGACGGAAAGCGTCGTCGGGGGCAGCGGTATGAGCAGGATGTCAGATGCGTTGAAGATGTTTTCGGCCAAGATGTTGATGGTCGGCGGGCAATCCAGAACCACGAGGTCATACTCGGATCGCAAAGACTTTAGGACCAGGTCAAGCCTATGTTTGCGACGCTTGCGCTGATCGAACGCTATGTCCAGGTTTCGATGCGAGAAGTCTGCCGGCAACAGATCCAGGCCCTCAAAATCGCTGCCTTTGATACTGCGCTCAACTGCTTTCCTGCCCTTTACAAGGCCGCGTGCTTGCTTTCTTAGCTTTGGCTGAACGCGCAGATAGAAGGTGGCAGCGCCCTGCGGATCGAGATCACATAACAATGTTGCGCGGCCGCTCAACGCCGAGAGGTAGGCAAGATTGACCGCCGTGGCCGTCTTGCCGACGCCACCTTTGTTGCTGTATACCGCAAGTGTCGTCACGATCGGCTCGCCTACCTGGTTGCAAACAGCTCGCGATAGCGTTCACGGTTCTCAATGGACGCGAAATCTGAGAAACGTTTGCCAAATTCGCTTCTGACTTGGTCCTGCCGATGCGTAAGCGCCTCTACCAGTGCCCCGATAGCAACCAGCGACCTGGCGGCTTGGAGGTCGGCAAGCGGTAGCTCGCCTGCTACCTTCATGAGATAGTTCTGCTGCACGGAAAGGTCGGTGAATTCTCCAAGATTGTCCTGAAGCTTTTTCAGCTCAACTATCAGGTGAGTGAGTCTCCTAGTAGGATATAGACTGGCGAAGAATTCCAGGAGATAGCGGAGCTTTTTGCATTCGATACGCAATGCATGCAGTTCCTCATCGTCGACAGGCTCAACGAGTTGCCGGCCCCGCTTGATGATGCGCCGATAGCGCCGATAGATTCGCTCGCTGGACAAGGCAAGAACGGGCATAGCGGCGTTTACGGCACTATCGTCTGGAGTTGGCTCGTGAAGAAACTCCGACCACTCCGTGAGCATTTGCACGGTATCGGCGGAATCAATGCTTTCGACTACGCTCGCGTGTACCTGTGCGCGCTGGGCACGCAGATAATCGAACAGCGGCGCACTATGCTCCTGTAGCGCCGGAGGTAACATCTCACGGTAACTCGCCTCCGAGAGCAGGTACACATCGAGATCGCGGAGGGTATTGGTACTTCGGCCCAGGGTACGGAATGCCTGCTGGTATCGTTCTGCAATATCATCAGGAAATACGCCGGCAAGCTGACTTAATACTGCTCGCGACTTGCGGATTGCAACGCGAAAGTCGTGTAGATACTCTGTGTCGATATCACGTCGTATGCCGTCAAGATTGCTATGCATAATGTCCAGCAACCTGAGCAAGATTAGCTTTGCTGCATCATCAGCACGCATATCGGGATCAAGCCGAAGCAGGAGTTTGGCGCTATATTGACCGGCCTCCTGCCCGCATGCTCGAAGTGTATCCCTGTACACTTCCGCCTCGATGGACGGAACTTCCTGCCATGATTGAAGTACGGAGGCAATGTCTCTTGCCTGCTTTGCATAGCCGCGTACAGGAAGAAGGCTGACATACGTGACGGTACTGGCGCTCGTCGAAGACTCGCAAGAACGAAGGCGAACATGTACGAGCCGAGCAACAGTCTTGTCAGCACTATTCAAAACCCGATAGACTGTCGTTTCCACTCTGGATCGAGCGATTTCCAAGAGCGCCCGCTCCGCGATTGCGGA
>JBJYXA010000530.1:0-1888 GCA_046259705.1 Caldilineaceae bacterium | reverse complement strand
TGCGGATTAGCGTTTCCGACAACATCGATGACAAGGTCCCAGGGGCGGATCATCTCCTCGAACAAGGCTGGGTCGTCTGTTTCAAGCTGGCCAGACCGGAAGCCTGCTTCATTTGCCACGGTTCAACTCGCCTCGTCGCCAACCCACATACAGTACCTTTTGTCGGAAATTACGTAGCATTACCGCTATTTTGTCAATCAAATGGGTCTCGTACGCGGATTGTTTCGTTTGGCATTCCGCTGCGGACCAACGGACGACTTTCCGGATAGCGGGGCGGCTTTATAGACTGGCTTCGCAAGTGGTTTTTCAACAATGAAACTCCGATGAGGAAGACCAATATGCTCAAGTCCTTCAGCCCCACTCACCGCGCGCTTTTAGCGTCAACTGCCGTTATTGCCGCGCTGGCGGCTGCTCCGGCCTCTGCCGGAGGCAAGCCCGTGGACTTACTCACTGCCGTTCCCGCAGAGTCCGAGAAGATCTTCAGCGAGACGATCGAACGGGCCGGCGGGATCAACACCTTCGCCCACGCCCGCAAACCGGCCACCGTCGAAACCCAGACCATCGTGCGCTCGCAGTCCGACATGCTCTATTCGCAGGGCGTGTTCGATGTCTCGGAAGGCATGACCGTGACCGTTCCGGAATGCACTACGGGCTACCAGTCCGTTCTCATGTTCGATGCCAACCATGGCCAGATCGGCGTGGTCTATTGCGGCGAAAGCCGGGAGGTGACCGCCGATGAGGTGAGCACCGAGGACAAGCATATCTATGCCATGATGCGCACCAGCACCGACAAGGGTATCGAGGCCGCGAATGCGGCGCAGGACGCGGTGAAAATGGAGCCCAAGTCGGCGACCGACTACGTCGGCCCCGGCTACGACCAGGGGCAACTGGAAGAAGCCAAGCGGATCCTTGCCAGCGGGATCGTGCTGGTAAAGAACTTCACCGCCTATGCCAACGAACTGGTTCCGGACACCGTATTGCTTAAGGACGGCACGGATCTGGACAAGTACAATTACATCTTCTCGTCGCTCCTCGGATGGGGGCTCATGCCGCTCCAGGACGCCTATTACGTCAACACCGTCATCAAGGAAGCCGACTGCACCGAGGTGACCTTTGCCAAACCGCCGGTCGACTACGAGAATCTCGGCTACTGGAGCCTGACCGCGTACAACATGGAAGGCTACCTGGGCACCGACAACGCGGCTCTGAGCGCCTACAAGGCGGAGGCCAACGATGACGGCAGCTTCTCGATCTTCGTGGGCAACAGCCAGGACTGTAAGTCGAAGGCCAACCGGATCGACATGCCCGAAGGCGGCGCAGCCCTGACGCTGCGCATGTATCGTCCGACCAGTCTTGAAGCCGCGAAGGAATTCGAGACCAAGTTCGTGGCCGACAACAATGGGAAGTGAACGGTTGCCGTTTTGGAAGAGCGACTGGCCGTTAGCGGACATGTCGCCGCATATCCGCTCTGGGTCGGGAACTGCCGTTCGGGAATCCTGTGGCGAGTGTCCGCTGACCGCCACTAAGCCGACAGCTCATTCAGAGGCGGGGATAGGCCGGAGTCTACCTGAGACAGCCGGCGAGGGAGGATTCGTCGAAATTCGCTTCTCCCTGTTCCCTTTCAGCCCGGAAGACTAGACGACCTAAACTACCGACCCGCGCCACCAGTTACGACGCACCACGTCCCCAAGCTGAGACTCGCAAGCATTGGCGACCAGCGCCCTTCCCGAAAATCGGGTCAGCGCCCACAAAGCCACGCACCGCATCGATGTCCATGCCAGCCGGGCGCGAATGTTTCCGGGTGACGACAGTCGCGTGAATCCGCAGCTGGAAGATCTATGAGCGGTCTGCACGGCCCGCTGTTGCGGTTGTGGAGCAGCCTGGACCG
>JBJYXA010000529.1:0-1757 GCA_046259705.1 Caldilineaceae bacterium | reverse complement strand
CGAAACTACCCCTCAACCCCCGCCCTATCGCACACGATCCGCCATTCCTCTTCCACCGATGGAACGCCAATCTGGACATCATCGGTGTCGACGAAATCAAGACGGTGCCCTTCACGCCCGTCGTGTCCAAGTATGGGATCGCCGTGATTCAGCCCTCTCTCTCGGCGTTGGCTATCTGGCGAATTCTTGTCGCAGGTCATCACGATCGACGAATGAACGAGACTGCTCGCGGATCATGACGGGCGCAACGCCGTTGGGACTGGTTGAAAACACACCACTGCCCACGCTTCCAAACGTTTGTAGCTAATGACAATGCTGGCAAATAGCTCACGCAGTTTTTCGATGGTAGAACTTCAATAACCCGCCGAGCCGCTCGCTACACACGATCTCGCCGTCACTGTTCGACGCAACATGACCGTCAATCAGCCTGTTCCCAAGGCCCTGGTGGTTGCGCTGCTGGTGATAATGACCCACGTACTGTTCGACTGCTCGACGAAGCTGGCCCTCACTGAAGAAAATCATTCGAGCTAGACATTCTGATTTTATTGAGAGCACAAATCTCTCCGCGTGTGGATTCAGATTGGGCGACCGTGGTGGGAGCCGCACCGTCTTTACGCCAGCCGAGGTGAGGATGTCTCGGAACTTCTGGGTAAACAACGGGTCTCGGTCACAGATCAGGTAACGCTTGCCGACGAGATAGCCGTCAAACGCGTCAGTGAGGTTGCGAGCCACCTGCTCCATCCAATCGCCGAACGGATTATGGATGATGCCGGCAATGTGTACACGTCGGCTGGAAACCTCCATGACGAACAGCACGTGGTAACGCACGAGCCCAACTGGGCGCCAAACCTCGACCGTAAAAAAGTCGGTCGCAGCCAGGACGTCCCAGTGTTGTTTGAGAAACTGCTTCCACGTGGTCTTGCGCTCAGGCGCTGGCTCAATGCCATGCCGTGCGAGAACGTTGGCCACCGTCGTTCGCGCCACGACATGGCCGAGGTTGGCCAATGCGCCTGTGATTCGCAAATAGCCCCACTTATTGTCGGTGGCCATGCGCACGATGAGAGTCTCAATCTCCTTCATTATTCGCGGACGTCCGGGTCCCCTCTTACTGCTGCCATCGTACTTCTTTGCGATAAGCTGTCTATGCCAACGAAATAGAGTGTCGGGAGTCACTAAGGTATCGAGCTTCTTTAACGCGGCTCGGCCAAGCTCCTTGGCCCCGGCAGCAAGGAGACGGCGTTGCTTGTCCGTGAAGCGGATGCGCCCTCCCCTATTTGTGAGCTGCTCCTTGAGCACCCGGTTCTCGACCAACAAGTATTGAAGCGCCTTGTCTTGCTCGCGGTTGAGTCGAGCTGCCAGCGCAACCACCAAGACAAACCAAGCGTCGATAATGGGTCCCATGGGGCGATCGTAGCCGCGATCTCGAGAACCTCAACCTTGGCTAACCGCAGAATCTGACGGCGGATTTGGCTCGATCCTATATTTGGCTAGGACGCGGTTTCTCGCGTCAGCTGCAGGCGGCAATAGATGCGGCCGACGCACGCCCATTGGCCTCACACGCCCATTGGCCTCACTCTGGCGGTGCACCCTGCGCCGGCTCCAAGCCGGCTTGCTCGCGCAATCGGGCGTGCAACAATGGGGCATGGCGGATGATGTAGCTCTTCACATCAGGGGTGAGAGAGTCGAGCTCGCGCACAGCGTCCCCAAAGCTTTCGAGGTCGAGCGTCACCCACGCAAACACAGTACCGTCAGGATGG